>NZ_FR893504.1:45588-50660 GCF_000435435.1 Alistipes sp. CAG:29
GCGGTGGAGGTAGCCGTAGCCTGCCACATGTACCGGACACGGCAGATAACACGAATAACGGACTCGCAACGAGACCACACATACCGGAAAAAATTCTAATCACTACAAAAACATTCAAACATGAAACGCCTCTACCTTATTGCCCTCTTTATCATCGTCAGCCTTGCCGCCACGGCACAGGAGAACGGCCAATCGCGCGATGCGCAGAACCGCATCGTACGCGGCCCCTATGAAACGAACCGCTTTTTCGACAACATCTTCGTCGGCGTCGCCGGCGGTGTAAATATCTATTTCGGCGAACACGACTCCTACGGCAAATTCGGCAAACGCATGGCCCCGGCACTGGACATCCATGTCGGAAAATGGTTCACCCCCTCGATCGGCGCCCGCGTCGGATACTCCGGCCTGCAGGCCAAAGGGTGGACGACCGCAGGCACCAAATACGCAAAGGGTGCCGACGGAAGCATGTTCAAGGAGAAATTCGGCGTATCGTACCTGCATGCCGATGCAATGTGGAACTTCTCGAACGCCGTGAGCGGCTACAAGGAGACCCGCACCTGGAATTTCGTACCCTTCGTCGGAGTGGGTTGGGCGCGTTCCTACGGCAACGACACCCACGACAACGAAATCGGCTTCGACGCAGGTCTGCTGAATGTAGTGCGCCTCTGCGATCTGCTCGACCTGACGCTCGAAGCTCGCTGCCTGCTGGTCAACCAGCGTTTCGACGGCGTGGGCGGCGGCCGCATCGGCGAAGGTATGCTCTCGGTAACGGCAGGGCTGTCGTTCAACCTGAACCGCCGCGGCTTCAAGCGAGCCTCGCAGGCTCAGCCCGTGGACTACACGTCGTACCTGGATCGTATCAAGCGGCTCGAAAACACCAACAACGAACTCGCATCGCAGAATTCGGAACTGAGCGACGAGAACGAGAAGCTGCGCAACATGCCGCCCAAGGTGGTTGCCGAGCAGAAGGTATCCGCATCGCCCGTGGCGCTCTTCTTCAAGATCGGCAAGGCCACGCTCGACAAGAAGGAGCAGACCAACCTCGAATTCTACGTAAGGAACGCCATGAAGGCCGACAAGGACAAGACCTTCACGTTGATCGGCTCCGCTGACAAGGATACCGGCACAAAGGAGATCAACCAGCGTCTGAGCGAACAGCGCATGGAGTACGTCTACAACCTGCTGAAGGACAAGTACGGCATCGACCCGTCCCGTCTGGTCAAGAAGGCCGAAGGCGACACCAACAACCGGTTCGCAGAGCCGGAACTGAACCGCGTCGTGATCGTGGAATAAGTAAAACAATCGGAATTGACAACCCCTAACGGACTTTACCGCATGCCCCAGACCGCAATACCGACCGCAGCGGGCGAAACCGCAGGATCCGGCCGGGCGCCGCACTACCTGCTCGCCTACCTGGAAGAAGGCCGGGTTCGCGTATACGCCTCCGGCAAACCGGCCTATGGGTCGGACGGCAGCTTCCCGGAGCGGACGAAATGCGCATCGAAGCGGAGCTGCAGCGGCTCCACCGAACCGGACAAAGGACAGGCATAGTCGAAATATGCCTGTCCGCGGGCGGGGAACAGCGCGGCATACGCGTGCTCTGCGTAAGGGCATAGCGCCAGCCCGGAACGGACATGGAATAAAAGCAACCTACACATAATAAAAAAAGACCATGAAAAAACAAACTATGACTTACGAAGCACCGGAGCTGTACCTGATCTCCGTATGCGTGGAAAAAGGATTTGCGGCAAGCAGCGGCATCGAACCGGGAACCGGCGGCGGCGAGCTGGGCGGAACCAGGTCGCTCTCTTACGATGACTACGAATAGCGACGCATCCATTGGAAATTAACGACAAAAACAGAAAACGCACCATGAAAAAATTATTCGTTATAGCAATGCTCGCAACGGTCGGTATGGCCGCGTGCAGCAAGGACGATACGGCTCCGGCCGCCGGCCCGAAAAAGTATGTTCAGGTGACCATCCCCGAGGATATGGTTTCCGGGGAGACCCGTACTTCCATCGACGGCACCACGACCAACTGGGTGGCCGGCGATAAAGTCGCCGTGCTCCTCTACGACGGAGCCGCGATGATGACATGCCAGTTCACGGCCGACAAGTCGGGCCCGACCACGACGTTCTCGGGCGACGTGCCCATCGGTTCCTATTCGCTGGCGGCGGCTTACTACCCGTACGACTGCAACGCCACGTTCGACGCCGTGAACAAGACCTTCAAGCACACCTGGGGGTCGGAATACTGCACGGACAACCTGGCCGCCTATGACTTCATGTATACGAACATCTGGGAGGAGCCGTTCGAAATCAACGAGGCGACGACCGTACTGCACGTACACTTCACGTTCAAGCCGCTGATGGCCCGCATCAAGATTTCGCTCGGACTGGGTGCGAACGAAACCCCCAAGAAAGTCATCCTGGAGACCGACAGCAACGTAATGCCGACGGCCGGTACGATCGACGCCCTGGGGAACTTCACGGCATCGTCCGCAACCAATTCGATCGCAGTTCCCACGAACCGGAAAGAGTTCGTACTGGGGCTGCTCCCCGTGGACATACTTTCGACCATGACCGTGAAGGTGATGACCACCGACGGGCTGACCTACTCGGACAAGTCGTTCACGCTGGCCGGCCTGAAGCGCAACCACCACTATACGATGAGCGTACCCTGCAACAAGAAAACGGTGACGATCACCGTGCCCGATGCCATCGACCAGAAGTACGGTACGCATACCTATCAGGACAACGGATTCTACACGGTCGATTCCCAATACGACCCGGAAGGAATTTTCAATGACTGGTATTTTTACCAGGCAGAGATCAAGAGCGACAAGAACGGCGACGACAAACTCAAGAAGAACCGCATCCAGCTGCAGGTTCCTGCGGGCTTCAACAACGCAAACAACGGCGCTTTCGTCACGGCTCCGATCCAGTGCGAGGGTTCGAAAACCGTGAAGGTATCCTTCGAGGTAGCGACCAACCGTATACGCAATATTGAGTACAGGATCGGCGTAACGGGCAACGGCCCGATCACCGAATCGTGGCTCCGCGACAGGAACAACATCCTGAACGGCAACGACCAAAAGTGCAAATCCGGTACGCAGACCCATACGTTTACGGTCACCAACGGACAGCGTATCATGATCAAGATACTATCTACCGCAGGATCTTACCACGTAGAGTTCGCGGACTTCACCTATACGGTCGAATAATTTCGATAAAATAATTTTTCAGATCGGGACGGAGCAGGATACCGTCCCGATTTATCTATAAACCGAATCTGATGAAAGCAGCATACATAAAGCCGGAATTGGAGATACTCGTAATTGCGGCGGAAGCAGGGTTCGCGATTTCACAGCCGCACGGCGGCGAACTCGGGCCCAGCTCGGTGAATTATGCGGACGACGAGTACTGAACCAAAAACCGCCAATTCGAACCTGACGTTATGAAACACAAACCTATTTTCCGACTGTCGCTACTCGCGCTTCTGCTGGCCGGTTGCGGAAAGGATACGACAGAACTGCCCGAAGGGCCCGAAACTCCCGCGACAGGAGGCGATGCCATCGTCTGCCGGTTGTCGATCGGCAACGAAGCGCCCGACACCACGGACGAAACCCGCACGGCCTACGGCCCGTTACAGGACGGCTACTACCCGATCTACTGGCGCAACGCCGACCGGGTGGGGATCATCTGCCCGCAAACGACCCCGCAATGGGCGGAAGTCGAAGTCAGCGTCTCCGGGGCGACCGAAAGCGAAGCCGACCTGAGCAACACGGGGATGCAGTGGGGGAGCAGTCCCAGCTACGATTTTTACGCCTTCTATCCGGCAGACGCCGTGCAGACCAACAGCGGCTCGATCGTCGTGACGGGAATCCCGGCCGTACAGACCTACCACAACGGCGAATGCAACATGCAGTACGCCTATATGGCGGCATGCACCCAAGGGGTGGAACGCGGCGCGGAGGTACCCTTCAGATTCCGCCCGCTGATGACCACGGTTACGATCCAGGTGGGATTCTCGGAAGCCGCGGAGGTACAGAAGCTCGTGCTGTCGAGCGAAAACGGCCCCATAGCGGGCGGCTTCACGTTCGACATCGAAACCGACCGGTGCTCGGTTATCCCGGGCAAGGGATCGAACGTGCTGGCCCTGCACCTGATGTCGGGGGACGTCCCCTATATCCAGCTCAGCGCAGGGTCGAAGGTCGCGGTCACGGCGTTCATGCTGCCGCAGGACATCGAAGGGCTTACGCTCTCCGCCGTCACGACGCAGGGGAAGACCTACAGCTACACGACCCCGGCAACGCTCAAGGCCGGACACCGTTATTCGTTCACGATCGGCGACATGCAGGCGCAGGCGCAACAGACCTCGGAAGGTTATTCCGACTGGATGGCCTACCTGCCCGACAACACCTACCTGTCGCAGGTTTCCATCCCCGGGTCGCACGACGCCTGCACGATCTACGGTTCGCATTACGAGTACAAAGACGGGATGCCCGACGATAGGTACCATTTCAAATGGTTGCAGAACGTCGTATTCGGCTATATGAACACGACCAAGATCATCAAGGCACAGGAGCTATCCATCGAAGAGCAGCTTGCGGCCGGGGTTCGCATGTTCGACCTGCGCCCCTCCTCGTCGAGCTCCTCGGTGCGCGACCTCCCGATCCATCACGGCATAGCCCCGCTGGGCGACCCGACGCTGGGCGGCTACGCCCCGGGCAGCTCCGGCCGCCAGGAGCTTTCGCCCTTCATGCTTTCGCACCTGCTCGACCGTTTCGTGGGATTCCTCGACGAACATCCGGGCGAGACGGTGCTCGTGCACATGAAATACGAGAACACCAGCACCAGCGCCAATAAGACGGGGTGGGACAAAAGCGTGGTCAGCCTGATCAACTCGCATTGCAGCGGGTATGTGGCCGACTTCCACCCCCTGATGACGCTGGCCGACGCCCGCGGCAAGATACTCTTCATGATCCGCGAGGATTACAAATCGTCGAACAACGGCCGGTATTTCGGCGCCTACCTGAACTGGACGGACGACAAGGTGGTTTTCGACACG
>NZ_FR893504.1:50676-53996 GCF_000435435.1 Alistipes sp. CAG:29
TTGTCGACACGCCGCTCAGCGGCAACGGCGTGGGGCAGGCCCCGATCCGCGTGAACGACCTCTACAACATCAAGAACGGGGCATCGGACGGCAAGACCAAGTATGCGGCCATCGACGAGTGCATCGCCTATACCTATAATACGGACGACCCGACGCGGTGGTGCATGAATTATGTCAGCTGCTACGACACGGCCCATTGCAGCGTGTCGGGGATCAGCCTGTTCGGCGCCGTGGGCGACTACGACTACTGCGCGAACAAGTACAACAGGTATACGGCCGACAAGATCGACAGCTACGATTTCCGCGGGAACGTCGGCATCGTGCTGATGGACTTCGCAGCGGCATCGCACGCCACGATGACCTTCGGGCAGACCTACTCGAACATGCAGGTCTACGGCGACGACCTGGTCAGGGCCGTGATCTGCAACAACAACAAGTGGAACCTGCGGCGCAACGAATAACCCCCGGAGGCTCCCGCCGCCGGCACGCGCCCCGGCAGGACGCCGGAACGACACCGAAGAAAAACCTCCCGGGCTTCCCGGGAGGTTTTTGCACACACAAACATTAACAATACAAACAACGCAATGGCTGAATAGATCTGTTGTTCCGGATACAAAGGTGGGGGTAATTTCCGGGTCGTACAATCGCCATAAATGAGTATTTTACGTCCGGGCACTCCCAATTTATGGTGAAAGCCCCGGCGGAAGGGCGTGATCTGCAATTTTTTATTTTGAATTTCGAAATAATGCACTATCTTTGCAAGCAAATTCCAATGTCCCGGCGCCCGCCGGGGTTCTGAAAATCACTTTGAAATAGAAATATATGCAGGATTTGAAAGCGCTCGAAGGGAAAAGCCTCGTCGAACTGCGTGAAATAGCAAAAGCTATCGGTATCGGGGACACCACATTGAAGAAGCGCGAACTGATCGAGAAAATCGCCGGGTTCTCCGCTTCCGAAGGCGCCCCCGCAGAAAATAAAGAGAAAAGAGGACGAGGCCGGAAAAAGGAGGTTCCCGCAACGGAAATGCAGCAGACGGCAGCCATAGCCGAACCCGCCGCCGTAAAGGCGGAAGCCGCTCCCGAAACCGTTCCCCAGGCCCCGCGAGGCCGTCGGCCGCGCATCACCAATACGAAGACCGAAAACACCGCACCAGCACAGCGTCCGCCCATCACGGTCGCCGGCCCCCCTGCCGAGCCGGAGCTCCCGATGGAAAGCGCCCCGGCACCTGCACCAGCGGCAGCGGCAGAAACCGTACAGGCACCCCGCGAGGAGAAGGCCGAGCCCAAGCGCCGCGGCCGCAAGCCCAAGGCACAAGCACAAGCACAAGCACAGGAAGAGGCAGCAGAACCCGCCGCCGCAACACCCCCGGCTGCCCAAGCTGCCCAGGCTACCCAGGCTACCCAGGCAGCAGCCGATGCGCAATCCTTCGACGGCGAGGTGATCACCAAGGACGATTTCGCCGGGGAGATCGAGGGCGAAGGCGTGCTGGAGATCATGCCCGACGGATACGGGTTCCTGCGTTCGGCCGACTACAACTACCTGAACTCGCCCGACGACATTTACGTTTCGCCGTCGCAGATCAAACTCTTCGGGCTGAAGCCCGGCGACACGGTGAACGGCGCCATACGCCCGCCGAAGGAGGGGGAGAAATATTTTCCGCTGGTACGCGTGAACGAGATCAACGGCCTGGCGCCGGAGTTCATCCGCGACCGCGTACAGTTCGAATTCATGACGCCGCTCTTCCCGAGCGAGAAATTCTGCCTTACGGGCAACGGACACAACAACATGTCGACGCGCGTGGTCGACCTCTTTTCGCCCATCGGCAAGGGACAGCGCGCGCTGATCGTAGCACAGCCCAAGACGGGTAAGACGGTGCTCATGCAGTCGATCATCAACGCCATCGCCGACAACCATCCCGAAGTATACATCATCGTGCTGCTGATCGACGAGCGCCCGGAGGAGGTGACCGAGATGGCCCGCAACTCCAAGGCCGAGGTCGTGGCATCGACCTTCGACGAACAGGCGTCGCGCCATGTGAAAGTCGCGGAAATGGTACTCGACAAGGCCAAGCGCATGGTCGAATGCGGACACGACGTGGTGATCTTCCTCGACTCGATCACCCGCCTGGCACGTGCCTACAACTCCGTCCAGCCCGCATCGGGCAAGGTGCTCTCGGGCGGTGTGGATGCCAACGCGCTCCACAAACCCAAGCGTTTCTTCGGTGCAGCCCGCAACACGGAGGAGAAAGGGTCGCTGACGATCATCGCCACGGCGCTGATCGACACCGGTTCGAAGATGGACGAGGTGATTTTCGAAGAGTTCAAGGGCACGGGCAACATGGAGCTCCAGCTCGACCGCAAGCTCGCCAACAAACGTGTCTACCCGGCGGTCGACGTCATCGCATCGGGTACGCGCCGCGAAGACCTGCTCCTGCCGCGCGACGTGATGAACCGCACGTGGGTGCTGCGCAAATACCTTTCGGACATGACGCCCGTCGAGGCCATGGAGTTCCTCCAGAAGCAGATGGGAATGACCAACACCAACGAGGAGTTCCTCGCCACGATGAACCATTAAACAACCACAAAACCCACTGATAAAATGAAAAACCTGATTATCCTGCTGTCATGCCTGCTGTTCGCCGGCAGCGTATACGGATGGGGACAAAAGGGGCACGACGTCACGGCCTACATCGCAGAGTGCCACCTCACGCCCGAAGCCGCCCAAAAGATCGACAAGGTGCTCAACGGCCATTCGCCCGTGTACTACTGCAACTGGATGGACATTGCCAGCCACACCCCCGAATACAATTACACCAAGACGTGGCACTACCTGAACATCGACGAGGGCCAAACTCTCGAAACGATGCCCCGGAACCCCAAAGGCGACGTGCTGACGGCCGTCACGGCGCTCGTCGCCGAGCTCAAGGCCGGCGGGCTGGCGCCCGAGGCGGAGACCGAGAAACTCAAAATGCTGATCCACCTGGTCGGCGACATGCACTGCCCGATGCACACGGGGCGCCTGTCGGATATCGGCGGCAACCAGCGCCCGGTGCTGATGTTCGGCCGCAAGACGAACCTCCACTCGGCCTGGGACTCGGCGATCCTCGAAGCCGGGCACAAGTGGAGCTACACCGAGTGGCAGGAACAGATCGACCGCCTGACGGACGACGAGGCGGCACTGGTACAGGCCGGGGAGCCGCAGGACTGGCTGAAGGAGACCCATGCGATCTGCGTCGGCATCTACGAGGACAGCCCCGAAGGGACGAAAATATCCTACGATTACGTGGACAAATACACGCCCGTCATCGAGCAGCAGCTCGT
>NZ_FR893504.1:54041-80256 GCF_000435435.1 Alistipes sp. CAG:29
ACGCCTGCTGAACGAGATTTACCGCTGACCGTAGGTGCAAAACAAAAGGGAACGGGCTTGCAGTCGCTGCAAGCCCGTTTTCCGTCCTGCGGCAGTGCGGCAAGGATGTATTTCGGCTGTTTCGGCTGCACAAAAATCCGGGGCTAAGCGCTAAGGGACAAGGCCGGGATATGCAGGGGAGCACTGCGTGCGGCGCAGGGGCACGACAACCGATCGGGCCGGGTAATTTTATCCGGCAAAATACCCGCGGAAATAAAAGTTATATTAATTTTGCAGGCATGAGATACCTAACCGCCATACTCCTCGGCCTGCTTGCTGCCGGATGCGGCAACAAGGCCGTGGACAACCTGATGACCCAGGCTTCGGTGCTGATAGAGGAGCATCCCGACAGCGCCTTGCTGGCTCTCCGGCAGATAGACCCCTCGGCCATTTCACCGGCGGCCGACGCCCGGCGGCGCCTGCTGCTCGCGCAAACCTACTCCCGCACAGGTGCCGAGGCTGACAACGATTCGCTGACCGCCCCCGCACTGGATTATTACGAGCGCCACGGCTCCGGGGCCGAGCGTGCCTATGCCTGGTATTTCGACGCAAAGGTACACCACAATGCCGGCGACCTGGGACGGGCGATCAAAGGCTACACACAGGCGATGCTCTACGCCGAACGCAACCGCGACAAGGCGGGAACCACAAAACTGCTCATGGCACTGTACCACACGCTGGGGCTGCTGTACCTCGAACAGGGATACGACACCGAGGCCGAAGATGCATTCTCGAAAGCCGTCGCCGCGGCGCAGGAGACCGGCAGTGCGGAACTGGAGGGATACAGCCGCTACATGCTCTCGTCGGCACAGTATGCCAACGGCCGCTATGCCGAGGCCATCGAAACACTCTCCCCGCTGGTCGGGGCACGCGACACGATGGCATTCCGTTTCTTCGCCCAGCAGATCACCCTGCAAAACCTGATATACCACACCTTCGCCGAAGACTGGAGCACCGGGCAGTTGCTCGAGGAGCGGGCGCGCATCGACATGCACGAACTATGGACAGCCCCGCTGACGCACGGCCCCGCATCGGCCGACGACGATGACCGCACGCTTTACGACATCGCTTCGGCCATCATTTTTTACCGGGCGGAGCAGCCCGATTCGGCACAATACTACATAGACCGCTCGCTGGCGCACATCAAACGCTTCAACCAGAACAACATAGGGCTCTACACGATCGCCTCGGCCATACACCACCGCCGCGGGGAGGACGGCAAAGCCTATGCCTGTGCCATGCAGTACATCGGCAAGCGCGATTCGCTCGACAAGGCACGGCAGGGGGTATCGGTGGCCGAGCTGGAAAAGAGATACCGCACGGCCAACGAAACGGCGCTCCGCGAGGCGGGGCTGCGTTACCGAATCTGGATCGCCACGCTGGCATGCCTGTTGCTGGCCGCGGCCGTTACAGGGGCGGTGGTGGGCTACCGGCGCAAACTCCGGCACCGGGACGCGCAGCTGAGCGAATACCTCACGCTGCTGGAATCCTACCGGGAATCGCACGACAGCCTCACCTCGCGGCTCGATGCCTCGAACGAGCGCGAGGCCGCCGTCAAGGCTTCGCTCGAGGGGCGGTTCGCCCTGCTGCGCGACATCGCCGCAACCTACTACACCTATGGCGAAGGGGAACGGCTGGCGAGGAAGGTGAAGGAGCTGGCACTGAGCCCGGCGATGCTCGCGGACATCGTCCGCATGGCAGACCTCTACAACGACCGGGCGGTCACGCGCCTGCGCCGCCAACTGCCGGGGTGGACGCCGCGCAACTACGATTTCGCAGCGCTGGTCGTCGCCGGGTTCTCGGCGCAGGAGATCAGCGTGATGCTCGACATGACGCTGAACGGGGTCTACACGCTCAAATCGAAACTCAAACGCCGGATCGCCGAATCGGGGGCTGCGGACAGGGAGTTTTTCACCCGTTTTTTCGCATAGCAAGGGCGCCCGGCGCGCCGGCAAGAATCCGCGGGATCGCACCCTCTGTAAATCAACATTTTACACACAAACAAGCAAGAATTATTCCGTACCGGCAAGCCGCATCGGGGCTTAACTTTGCAGGGAAACCAAATGAAAAAACCAAGCAAAGTTATGAGACGGACATTTCTTTTACTCGTATGCGCCCTGGCGCTTTTTTCCGTGAAACAGACCTGCGGGCAAATTGTGCGGGGGAGGGTGGTCGACCAG
The DNA here is from genome assembly GCF_000435435.1 of Alistipes sp. CAG:29. NCBI lineage: Bacteria > Pseudomonadati > Bacteroidota > Bacteroidia > Bacteroidales > Rikenellaceae > Alistipes > Alistipes sp. CAG:29. Next base: position 56,261 of record NZ_FR893504.1, read on the forward strand.
GAGCGGCAACCCGTGGTCGGGGTCGCGGTAGTGATGCTCGACACCGACTCGACCTACCTCGCGGCCGCGGCATCGGATGCCGACGGGCGTTTCGCCATCGCATCGGAGGTACGCCCCTACCGGCTGCTGTTCCAGCACCTCGCCTATGAGATGCAAACGCTTACGTCGGAGCACGACGAAGCCGGCGAGGTCGTCCTGCATGAATATACGAATGCGCTCGACGCTGTGGTCGTAGAGGGCGAAAAACCCATCGTGCGGGTCGAAGAGGGGCGGCTGGCCTATGACCTGGAAGCCGTATCGAAAGGCAAGGCGGTGAACAATGCCTACGAAGCCCTCACCCAGCTGCCGGGCGTCAGCGAACAGGACGGCGGGCTGACGCTTGCCGGCGCCGGGGGTGTCACGGTGATCCTGAACGGGAAGCCCTCGACGATGAGCGCCGAGCAGTTGGCGTCGCTGCTGCGCTCGACACCCGTCGAACGGATCGAGAAGGCCGAAGTGATGTACAGCACGCCGCCGCAGTACCATGTGCGCGGCGCGGCGATCAACCTCGTCCTGCGGCGCAGCCACGACTACTCGTTTTCGGGGGAGGTACACGCCAACTATACCAACCGGTTTTACAGCAACTGGGATGCCGGGGGCAACTTCGCCTTCTCCTCGCCCGAGTGGTCGGCCGAGGTAACCTATTCGGCCGGGCAGGCCAAGACCAAACGGATCATCGACCTCTACTCGCGGCATACGCTCGCGGACGGGGAGCATGAAATCGCCCAGAGGCAGAATATCACCAGCAAAGGGACATGGCACCGGCTGAGGGCCGCCGCAGAATACGCCCCGCAGGGCAAAGGACGCCTGAGCATTGCCTATACGGGCGCATACACCCCGCATACGAGCGGCCTCGTACGTGCCGACGGCAACCTGGTCAACTCGGTCAGCTCGCCCGGGGGCGACAACACGATGCACAACGCTGCGCTGCGCTACACGTCGGCCTCCGGGCTCGACCTCTCGGCGGACTACACGCATTACAGCTCGTGGCAGCTGGCCGCCATGCGGAACAGGTACGCCGACGGCAGCCGGACAGCGTTCGACGTGGTTTCGGGGCAGTCCGTCGACCGGGTAAATGTCAGCGCCGACCAGTCGCACGACCTGGGCAATGGCTGGGGCATGACCTACGGGGGCATCTTCAGCTGGGCGGGCGACCACGACTACCAGCGATACACGCTCTGCGAGGGCGACATCGCCACCGTCGATACCGATTCGCACCTCGACGAATACACGGGCAACCTCTACGCCGGGGTGAGCAAACAGTTCGCCAAGGGGAGTTTCTCGCTGTCGCTGGCCGGGGAATACTACCGCGCGGGGGACTACGACAACTGGTCGCTCTACCCGCAGGCGACCCTGCTCCTGACACCCGCAGAGAAACATCTCGTACAGATTTCGCTCTCGTCGGACAAGACCTATCCCTCGTACTGGGAGATGCAGCAGTCGACCTCCTACATCGACGGCTATTCGGAGATCCGGGGCACGCCCGGACTGCGGCCGTCGAAAAGCTACAACGGCCAGGCAATGTACATGTATAAGCAGAAGTATATCTTCATGCTGTTCTGGAACGAGATGCCCGACTACTTCGACCAAACCGCATGGCAGGCCCCTGATCGCCTGGCATTGGTCTACCAGACGCTCAACTGGAACACCAACCGCCAGTGGGGCGCCAACGTCATCGTACCGCTGCGCCCGGGCAAATGGCTCGATTCCCGGCTGACGCTGACCGGGATGCGGATGACCCAGCGCTGCGACGCCTTTCACGACCTGGCGTTCGACCGCTCCAAATGGCTGGGGGTGGTGCGCATGGACAACACGATCCGTCTGAGCCGCAAACCCGACCTGACGCTCGACCTCTCGGGCTACTATCAGAGCGCGGCCATCCAGGGGACTTACGACGTCGACCCTTCGTGGAGCGTCAACGCGGGTGCCAAGTGGACGTTCGACAAGAGCCGGGCGAGCCTCTCGGTGCGCTGCAACGACATTTTCGAAAGTTCGTTGCCGTTCGCCAAAGTCCGTTACAAGGGACAGTACCTCGACATGGATTCCGGCACGTACACCCGTTCGGTGACGGTGCATTTCTCCTACCGTTTCGGCACATACAAGGAGAAGCGGCACAAGACGGTCGACACGTCGAGGTTCGGGCATTGACCGGATCCCGCAGGGCACGAAAAAAGGCCGTCGCAAAGACGGCCCTGTACTCGGAGCGGGAATCGAACCCGCACGACCATTGCTGGTCACAGGATTTTAAGTCCGGCGTGTCTACCTATTCCACCATCCGAGCCACTGCCTTTCGGCGAAAGGCGTCGGCAAAAGTACGAAAATTTTACGATTCGCCAAAATCTATATAATTTATAATCGCCCCCGTCTGGTCGGGGCCGAACCAGCGGATTTCCGCGTCGCGGCGGAACCAGGTAAGCTGCCGTTTGGCATATCGGCGCGAATTGCGCTTGATAAGTTCCACGGCCTGGTCGTAGGAGATGCGGCCGTCGAAATAGTCGAAGAACTCCCGGTAGCCGACCGTCTGCAAGGCATTCAGACCGCGGTAGGGATACACCGCACGCGCCTCGGCTTCGAGGCCGTCGGCAAGCATCTGCCCGACACGGTGGTCGATGCGTCCGTACAACTCCTCGCGCGGCATGTCAATGCCGACCTTCACGATGTCGAAATCGCGCTTGCGACGCCGCCCAGTCCGCAGGCGGGAGTAGGGCAGTCCGGTTTGCAGGCAGACCTCCAGTGCCCGAACGACGCGCGCCGGGTTGCTGCGGTCGACCACCGCATAATAATCCGGATCGAGCGTCCGCAACTGCCCGGCGAGGGCTTCGAGCCCCTCCGTGCGGAGTCGCGCCGCCAATTCGCGGCGCAGGTTTTCATCGGCCTGCGGCAGGTCGTCCATGCCTTCGCACAACGCCTTGACATAAAGCCCCGAGCCCCCGACGGCAACAACGCAGTCATGCCCGGCGAACAGTCTTTCGAGGCAGGCGAGGGCCTGCGTTTCGTACTCGCCGCAACTCAGGTTATCCGCGAGGTCGTGCGATGCTATAAAATGGTGTTCGACGGCTTGCAATTGGTCTGCCGTAGGCTGAGCCGTACCGATCGGCAAGCCGCGGTACATCTGGCGGGAGTCGGTGGAAAGGATGGGTGCACCGTAGTGCAGGGCGATGCGGATGCTCAGATCCGTCTTGCCCGAACCGGTCGGGCCGACAATGACGACGAGCCGCTTAGTACTCGTCGTCATAATTGTCGTCGCCCTCGAAATCGTTGAATTCCCCCATCACCTCGTCGAAAATCGAGCCTTCGCCCGCGGTGGCCGTCTTCGACGGGTCGTACTGGTCGGGGGCATCGGCCTGGGCGTATATCTCGCGCGGATAGGAGCCGTCTTTGGGCATTTCGTACGTCCCGGTCAGTTCGAGGAAGTAGGCCCGGTCGCCGAACATGTCGAAAAGGTAGATCAGCCGGTCGCGGTTGTTGTGGATGATCTGCCCCAGGGTCACGCTCTCCATCGCCGCAGGAGCCCCTTCCGAACCGTCGTCCATATCCATGAGGGTGAACTCGCGCAGTTTTTCCCAGCGCTCGTCCGCCGTGAAGAACGACGCCATGCACTCCTCGTATTCGAGCGAACGGAGGATGAAATTATGGAAATCGAGCAACGTCATGTCGTACGGCACTTCGTAATCGCGCACGAAGTTGTCGTTCTCATCGCTCAGCATCCGGAATCGGAAAACCATTGACATAGCTTGTAATTTTTGCATTTCCTACTACAAAGATAGTACAAAAAGGGAAAATGCAAAACAACAGGCTGCGTCACTTCCGACCGAGGTACCGGGTAACAATGTCGATCAGGTAGTGGCTGCCCTGCGGGTTCTCCGCCCCGGGAGCCACGTAGTCGTGGTGGAATTCCCACCAGAAAGCCCCCAGGTAGCCGCCGGCCTTGATCCATTCGATCTTGCTGCGGATCGAAGAGGGGTTGTCGATGGTCACGAATTCCGTTCTGTCCGGCGAAAAATAGTAGGACACCTCGGCTGCCGGGTCGTACTCCTCCGTCCAGCCGTTTGCGAGCCGGGGCAGGAACTCCTTGTAGGTGATATACGAACCGTAGTCGCGCAGCGGCCCGTCGGCTTTCTGCCCGGGCTTCAACCCTTTGTAATAGAACCCGTAGTTGGCCAGCCCGAGGCAGAGCTTCCGCTTGTCGAAGACTTTCCAGTGTTCCAGCTTCGACCGCATACGCTCCATCGAGGTGTTGTGCGAAGGGGTGCTGCCCCATACGCCGTCGCACATGTCATAGGACATGATATTTATCCAGTCGACCGCCCCGGCCAGCCTGTCGGCCAGCGCCGGGTCGTACTCGTGGTCGATGCTGAGGGCCGTGGTCAGGTAGTAATAACGCCCGGTGCGTTCCGAGAGTTCGTCGAACCGTTTGCGCAGCAGGGCCATCATGCGGGCATGCAACTCCTTGTCCAGCGTGATCTCCCAGTCCATGTCGATGCCGTCGTAACCGTTCTTTTCGACCAGGCGCACCATATACCCGACAAACTTGGCGATCCGATCCGGATTCTCCAGCAGGGGAAGGAACTCCTGCTGCCCGCCGAAGCACAACAGTATCCTGGCCCCGGCGGCATGCGCCTTTTCGATCATGGACGGCACGAGCGCCATCTTGCCTCCCTGCTTCAGGTAGTCGAACTGCGTGGCATAGGCGTCGACGGCATCCTGCGGCCGGTCGAAATCCAGCCCGGCCCAATCGGGCGTAGCCATCAGGTAGATGAACTGGAAGGCATCGTACCCCGGGTTCGTAAGTTCCGCTTCGCTCAGGAGGCTCTCCACCGAATAGGCGGCATGTATGAAGTCGGGGATTACGGGGGCCGGTTTGTGGGCATACGATGCAGAGCCGGCGACAAATAACGAAACGACTAATAAGGCGAACTTTTTCATGATAAACCATTTGTTTTATATTCAGCCTCAAATATAATATTATTTACTATAAATGCAGTCAAATATAATATTATTTATCAACAAAAAGCACACAGCATGACCTAATTTACAAACAAGATGTCGTAAGGAAGGCCATGACATCCCTGTCGTCGGGGTAATCCGTCAGCCCAGGGGACTGTGCATGGCCGAAATCCACGCGGCGGCGGCAGGCAATGCACTCCGAAACGACGCATTGCAATCCGGCATCGTGCTCTGCGAGCCATGCCCCGACCTCGGCGGGTGATTTGTAAAACGAATAGTTAATCCGGCTCAACGCCGCGGGAAAGGCCCGCTCTTCGACGGCCACGGCAGCTCCCAGGTCGCGGAACGGCTGTCCGCCCATCGTCAGGAGGGCTTTCTGCTGGCGGTAAGAGTTCCTGTATTTCACGTTCACCTCCGGCATCCGCAGCTGCAGATCATAGCCCTCGGGCAGGAAAAGCAGCGACACGCTGCGGCAGCCCAGTCCGGAATAAGCCCAGATGTCGTCGGCCAATGCAGTGAGCTGCGCGGGGGTTTCCCGGCCGCCGAGCACCGCGACCGACTGGCGGTTACCGCGCAGCAGGGCGGGAATGCCCGCATACTGCGCCCGGAAATAGCGGTTGGCATTGTCGCTGCCCGTAGCGATCACGGCATCAGGCGATGTGCTGCCGTCGTAAAATTCCACCGGAACCTGCGGGTCGATTCCGCGCAGCAACCCGATGACATATTCCATCAGGACGGTATCTTTGGCCGATGGTTTTACGAGGCACCTGTGCCCTGCGGCGAGCACGCACAGCATATCGAAAAATCCGACCAGCGGGATATTCCCGGCCATGACGACCAGCACGCGCCGGGGTTCGGCGACAGGAACGGGGTAGGGCGCCAGCCACTCCGCGAGTGCGTCGCGCCGGAGCATCACGCCGGCGACGGCCGCAACGGCGCGGCGAATGTCCGCAGGCGTAAACCAGCCGTTTTCCCGGCAAGCACGCCCTATTATCTCCCGCGTGCGGGCGTCGTCGCCGAAACCGCGCAGGCGGCACCCAAGCCGGGAAAAGAGTCCGATGGCATTTTTCATGGTGCAAAGATAGCGTTTCGCAGCGGAATATGCACATTTTATCCGAAGTTGTGCTATATTTGCATAGACGGATCTTAAACCGGTAAAGACTATGGAAAGAACATTCAGAGAGGCACTCCGCCACCGCCGCAGCTACTACGCCTTAGCTCCGGAATCGCCCATCGACGACGCACGGATCGAGGAAATCGTGCGTTTTGCCATAAAACACGTACCCTCGGCCTTCAATTCGCAATCGACACGTGCCGTATTGCTGCTTCACGAGCATCACGACGAATTATGGAAAATCGTAAAGCGCACCCTGCGGGCAATCGTCCCCGAAGGGGCATTCGCACGCACCGAGGAGAAGATCGAGCACAGCTTCGCAGCCGGGTACGGCACCGTACTTTTCTTCGAAGACACGGATGTCGTCCGCGGCCTGCAACAGCAGTTTCCGGCCTATGCGGGGAATTTCCCGGTATGGTCGGAGCAGACATCGGCCATGCACCAGCTGGCAGTCTGGACGATGCTGGAAGACGCAGGGTTGGGGGCATCGCTCCAACATTACAACCCGCTCATCGATGACGAGGTGCGCAAGCGCTGGAGCCTGCCCGGGGAGTGGAAACTCGTCGCGCAAATGCCGTTCGGGACACCCGCAGGCGAACCGGGCGAAAAGACGTTCAAACCGCTGGACGAACGCATCAGGGTGTTCAGATAAAGGGGGCGGAGCCCGGCTTCAGGACAAAAATTCCGCAGAATAGCCCTGAAAAATTTGGAGATTCGGATTTTTTATATACCTTTGCACTCGCAATTGAGAAACATGCCATGCGGAAATAGCTCAGTTGGTAGAGCACAACCTTGCCAAGGTTGGGGTCGCGAGTTCGAGTCTCGTTTTCCGCTCAGGGAATCAGCAACTTACAGAAATGAAGTTGCTGATTTTTTGTTTACCTGCGGCGGGAAAGAGGCAAAAGCGCCTTTCCAGGGGCCTGGCTCCCATTGTCTCTCCATAAAACTCCCCATTAGAAACGTATTTTCCCTCCTGCGTCAAACGATGCAAAACAACGGCTTTAGAACAAATACCCCGGCAAGGACACGGTCAATAAGCCCCCGTTATGCCCCTTGCGTCCCCGGGACAAACGCAGGAAACCAGTAACAGTGAAATAACCTGTCCGTCTTACGGGCTCATGCGACTCCCCGTCCGGCACGGGTCGAACGTATCGGGATAAAAACTTCCGGTCCGAGGGAGTTTTTTTGGCCGTTTGCGGGGAAAAGGGTATATTTGCAGTGTTTCGCAAACGAAATAATCAAACCATGTTGCTGAGTGTGATTGAAACGGCGGAGACCTTGGGATGCTCCGCCCAATATGTGAGGAAACTTTTAAGGGAAGGCCGCCTCGCCGGCCAGAAAATAGGGGACTCCTGGATTTTAAACGACGATACATTGGAATCTTTCGACAGGAAGGATCTGCGGATGAAAAAAAATGACGTTCCGGATCGGAAATCCAAGAAAGCGCCAAAACAGGACGCGCTGAATTGCCTCTCCTTTTTCTCCGGGGCGATGGGGCTGGACATCGGACTGGAGCAGGAGGGCATCAACATATTGCTGGCCTGCGAAACGGATAACGCATGCCGCCGGACGATCGTCGCCAACGAACCCGGCATCGGCCTGATCGGAGATATAAGGGACTACACGGTCGGGGAGATCCTGGAATACGCCAACCTCCGGGAAAACGGGCAGGTCGACATCGTCGTCGGCGGGCCGCCCTGCCAGGCATTCAGCACGGCCGGGAAAAGGCTCGGCTTCCAGGACGAGCGGGGCAATGTCTTTCTGAAATACATAGAAGTCATCCGGGAGATACAACCGCAGTACGCCGTAATAGAAAACGTAAGAGGGTTGTTTTCGTCCGCACTTTCGATAGACATCGACGATGAAATTATCCGCAGCTACGACCTCGATTGGGCAAAGACACCGGGGTCGACACTCTTTTATATCAAAAAGAAGCTGGAAGCCGCAGGCTACAACGTAACTTTCAACCTTTACAATTCGGCCAATTTCGGCTCCCCGCAAATCAGGGAGAGGGTCGTCATAACATGCACCAAATCCCCGAACCCGGTTCCGTACCTCCGTCCCACCCATTCGAACGAAGAGGTATTCGGGCTTGAAAGGTGGAGGACTTTCAGGGATGCAGTAGCCGGATTGGATCCGGCCCGATGCGACCACATCGACTTTTCCGAGAAGCGGCTGAAGTACATTAAGATGCTGAAACCGGGGGAAAACTGGCGGAATCTGCCCAAAGAACTCCAGCCGGAAGCCATGGGAAACTCCTACCATCTGGGCGGTGGGAAAACGGGCTTTTACCGAAGGCTGGACTGGGATTCGCCGTCCCCCACGGTAGTCACCCATCCCGCCATGCCCGCAACGGAACTGGCGCACCCGACGGAAAACAGGCCCCTGTCCATACAAGAATACAAAAGGATTCAGGAATTTCCCGACGATTGGGTGATCGAAGGCAGTTTGCTGGACAAATACAAACAAATCGGCAATGCGGTTCCCGTCGGGCTGGGCAGGGCAATCGGCAGGACAATCGCCGCCCACCGCCAGGGAGTCGAAACGGCGGCACCGGAAGGCTTTCCCTATTCCCGCTACAAGGGCACATCGGATCATGAATTCGAAACCGGAATTTTATCGGGGAAACGAAAAAAAACATCGTCCCAGTTGACAATCGAATTCGATTAATCCGTAATTTTAAAACAAAAAACCATGACGGATGCATACAGATTCGACGAATCGAGTACGGAAAAGGCAATCGCCTATGCCAAAATATACGCCGGGACGAATTATTCCCCCGCCATGGAGACCGTCCTGAAAGTCGCCTTCAGCGAAAAACGCAATTTGCCGACTTTCCGCCTGAAAAGTTCGGACACCATAATTCTCTCCGGCTACATGCAGAAATGGGTGGGGGCATACCTGGCCGGATATAACAACAGGCCCTCGGCCAGAACCGGGAATTGTTCCGGGACACATCCGGATCCGATGGCAAAAACGATCCTCAGAGCCAGGATACCCGGGCTCGAGGATAATTTGGCCGATAAAATAGTGGCCGGGCATTCCCTGCTGATGACGATCGAAAACAATATCGGCGAGTTGCTCGAAGAGTACCTGGCGGTAAAATTATCCCCCTTGGGATGGTATTGCTGCTGGGGAAGTACGATTGATGCGGTGGACTTTTGCAAGGCGGACGGCTCGCTGCTGCAGATAAAGACAAGCGACAATTCCGAAAACAGTTCCAGCAGCAGGGTCAGGCAGGGCACTCCCATCGAAAAATGGTTCCGCAGGTTCTCGAGGCGTCCGGGAGTATATAACTGGGAGTCGCTCAACAGGATGCTGGGACGGCCGGGATATGTGTCCGAGTCAGACTTCCGGGCCTTCGCGGAAAAGACCATAGCGGCAAACCCGGCCTGCATATATATAGCCGCCAACCACCTGTTGAACAGACCCTGACACGTGCCGTCCCCCAGGTGGATGCACCCAAAAATTACCCGGAGCGCTCGCCCGGGTAATTTTCATTCCGGATCGCGGGCGGGCTATTTTCCCAGCCGGTAAGCGGTGGGGGTCATGCCCGTATGGTTCTTGAAGTATTTCCCGAAAAACGACTGGTTGGGGAAATTCAGGTAGTAGGAGATCTCCTGGATGCTCATCGTGGAGTATTTCAGCAGGTTCTTGGCTTCGAGCACCACATAGTCGTCGATCCACTGCACGGCCGTGCGCCCGCTGGTCTTGCGGATGATCGTCGTGAGGTATTTGGGCGTCAGGTTCAACTGTTCGGCATAGAAACCTACCGAACGCTGCTGCATGTAGTGCCTGGTCAGCACTCCCATAAACTGGTTGAAATATTCCTCGTTGCGGCTGCGGGAGGTGGCTTCCGACGCCCCCGTCTCGACATGCCGGGCGATGATCCGGCAGACCTTGTAGGCCAGTGTCCGGATCATCGAACGGATGATCTCGGCGGAATAGGGGTCGTTGTGCTGCCGCGCCCCCTCGATGCGAATCCCGTCCAGCGAACGCATGACCCCGTCCCACTCCTCGTCGTCGAGCGGCAGGCTGGGGTGCTTCTCGACCTGCAGGAAAAGCTGTGTCAGCAGTTTGAGGTCGATATTGATCCGTTGGATGAACTCCTTCTCGCAGAGGATAGCATGCACGCTGGCGTCCTGCACCGACTCGACCTGCAGGATGCTGCCGGGCAGGTGGACGAAAAGCGTCCTCTCGCCGATCGTGTGGCGCGTCACGCCCGACGTGGAGACAATCGAACCTTTAGAACAAAAAATGATCGCAAAGGCATCGAGACGTGTCGGATACCGGAACAGGTCGATGTTGAATTCATCCTTCACATTGACACGCGAAGCGATCAGGCATCCATCGTAATAGAGGTCTTCCGGCCTGCGGCCGCAGATGTCGAGCAATGTGGCGAGCGAGAAGCTCTGAATCTCCTTTTTGTTCATTTTACCGATAATTATGCGGACAAATATACGCAAATCCCGGGAGCTTTTCACTGAATAGTACAAAATCGAACCAATCGACGAATTCATCCGACACGATGGTCTTTTCTTACGGCCGCTAAAACGGCAACTTTGCATCGAAAAATACGGAACTGATGAAACAAACGACTTTTTGCGCAATACTGCTGTTAGCGACAGGTTGCACTTCACCGAAAAAGGCCCATACGGCCGATCCGCTGCGGGTGGGCACCATCGTCGTCACCCCGTCGTCGGACATCGACGCCGCGCTCTACGTCGGCACGATCGAGGAGGAGACCTCGGCCGCCCTGAGCTTCCCCGTCGCCGGAACCCTCGCGCGCACCTACGCGGACGAAGGGCAGCGCGTGCAGCAGGGACAGTTGCTGGCCGAGCTCGACCCGACGTCGGCCCGGCAGACCTTCGATGCCGCGCAGGCGGCGCTCGACCAGGCGAAAGATGCCTGCGCGCGCCTCAAACAGCTTTACGACGCCGAAAGCCTGCCCGAGATCAAGTGGGTCGAGGCACAGACCCGACTGCGCCAGGCCGAGTCGGCATACGGCATCGCCCGCAAAAACCTCGACGACTGCAAGTTGTACGCGCCCTTCACGGGCGTCATCGGCAAACGGCAGGCCGCAGCGGGGGAGACGGTTCTGCCGGGCGTCCCGGCCATGACCCTGCTGCGGATCGGGATGGTGAAAGTCCGCTTCCCGGTACCCGAGCAGGAGATCGCACGCCTGGGCACGGACAGCCGGCTGCGGATAACCGTCGCGGCACTCGGCGACCGGGCATTCCCGGCCGGGAAGATCGAAAAGGGTGCCGTGGCAAACCCCGCCACACATACCTATGACGTACGCGCCACGCTGTCCAACGCCGACGGCGAGCTGCTCCCGGGCATGGTATGCCGCGTGGTGGCATCGCCGGCAGGGGCGGCCGAAGAGATCGCGCTGCCGATACGCGCCGTACAGCAGGCCGGCGACGGAAGCCGCTTCGTATGGAAAGTGAGCGGGGATTCGGTCGTCCGCACGGCTGTCGCCACGGGACGCCTGGTGAACAACGCCGTCACGATCACCGCAGGAATACAAGCGGGCGACCGCATCGTGACCGACGGGATGCAGAAAATCGGCCAGGGAAGTAAAGTCATAGCGGAATGAAAAGCAATATAATATCGTGGTCGATGCGCAATTTCCGCATCGCCTTCCTCATCGTGGGCTGCCTGTTCGCCTTCGGTATTTACGGGCTGGTGCATATTCCCAAGCAGGAGTTCCCGGAATACACGATCCGCCAGGGCGTGGTGGTGGGCGTCTATCCCGGCGCCACGAGCGAAGAGGTCGAGCAGCAGCTCGCCAAGCCGCTCGAACAGTTCCTGATGACTTACAAGGAGGTCAAACGGTCGAAGACCACCTCCACGTCGCAGAACGGCATGTGCTACGTGATGGTCGAACTCGAAGACCACGTGAACGACAAGGACGAAGTGTGGTCGAAGATCAAGCACGGCCTGGCGGCATTCAAGTCGCAGTTGCCGCCGGGCGTTGCGGCCGTGGTCACCAACGACGACTTCGGCGACACCTCGGCGCTGCTCATCACGCTCGAATCCGATACGCGGTCGTACCGTGAACTGAAAGGCTACATGGACGACCTGAGCGACCGCCTGCGCCGCATCGAGTCGGTCTCGAACCTGCGCCCGTACGGTGTGCAGCAGGAGCAAATCTCGATCTACGCCGACCATGAACGGCTGGCGGCCTACGGCATCGGCGAAAAAGTCCTCTCGGCCGCGCTCGCCTCGCAGGGGCTGACCCCGATGGGCGGGTCGGTCGGCAACGCCGAGACCGAAACGCCCATCCACATCGCGCCGGCGCTGGCCGGCGAGCGGGAGGTCGCCGAGCAGATCATCTGGAGCGACCCGCAGGGGCACGTGCTGCGCGTGAAGGACGTGGCGCGCGTCGTACGCGAATACGACGACCCGGACAGCTACATCCGCAACAACGGCCACCGCTGCGTCATGCTGTCGATGGAGATGAAGGCGGGCTTCAACATCGTGCAATACGGCCGTGACGTGGACGAAGTGCTGCACGAATTCATTGCGGCCGAGCTCCCCGCGGACGTCCAGGTGCAGCGCATCGCCGACCAGGCCAAGGTCGTGGGCGACTCGGTGCACTCGTTCCTGCGTGACCTGTTCGTCGCCATGGCCATCATCATCCTGGTGATGATGCTCCTCTTCCCGCTGCGGTCGGCCATCGTGGCGGCCATCACCATCCCGCTGTCGACCTTCATCTCGGTGGGAATCATGTACCTGTTCGGCATCCCGCTCAACACGGTGACCCTCGCGGCACTGGTCGTGGTGCTGGGTATGATCGTCGACAATTCGATCGTGGTGATCGACGGCTACCTCGACTACCTCGGGCGCGGCCACTCGCGCTGGTTCGCGGCGGTCGAGAGCGCCCGGGAGTTCTTCCCGTCGCTGCTGCTGGCCACGGTCTGCATCTGCATGATCTTCTATCCGATCCTCTTCACCATGACGGGCATGATGGGCGACTTCCTGACCTATTTCCCGTGGACGATCACGATCAACCTGATGGTCTCGCTGCTGCTGGCCGTGCTGGTGATCCCGTTCCTCGAAATCCTCATCATCCCCGCCGTACAACCGAAAAAATCGGGCAAGTCGGTCACAGACCGCGTACACGACCTCTACCGCCGCGTACTGGCGTGGACGTTCCGCCACGGCTGGCTGACGATCTCGATGGGCATCGCTTCGGTCATCGTATCGCTGCTGATCGCCATGCAACTCAAGCTGCGCATGGTTCCCTTCGCCGACCGCGACCAGTTCGCCGTGGAGATCTACCTGCGCCCCGACGCGCCGCTGGAACGCACCGCCGCCGTAGCCGACTCGGTCTACCGGGTGCTGCACGACGATGCGCGCGTGAAATCGGTCACCTCGTTCGTCGGGTGCTCCTCGCCGCGCTTCCAGATGAGTTACGCCCCGCAGATCGCAGGTAAGAACTACGCGCAGTTCATCATCAACACCACCTCGGTCGACGACACCGAAGATATCCTCGACCAGTATGCCGACGCATGGGCCGACCGTTTCCCCGAGGCCTATGTCAAATTCAAGCAGCTCGACTACCAGAACGTTCCCTCGCTGGAGTTCCGGTTCTACGGCAGCGACATCGACTCGCTGCGCGCCGCGGCTGACGGCCTGATGGCGCAGATGCGCCGGATGCCCGAGCTGCAATGGGTACACTCCGACTACGAAGACCCCCGTTCGGTCATCGACGTGCGGCTGGATCCCGTCACGGCATCGCAGCTGGGCGTCACGCGGACGCTGGCCGCGGTCAACCTGGCGCTGGCTTCGGGCGACGTCCCGGTCGGATCGGTCTGGGAAGGCGATTACCGGCTGCCCGTCGTACTCAAGAACGACACACGGCAGGGCGAACGCTCGCTCTCCGGCATCGGGGACACCTACATCTCATCGCCGGTGCCTTCGGTCAGCGTGCCCCTGCGCCAGATCGCCGACGTGGAGCCCGTCTGGAGCCAGAGCAAGATCGTACACCGCAACGGCATGCGCTGCATAACCGTCACGGCCGACCTCAAACGCGGCGCCAACGCCATGCGGATGACTTCGCGCATCAGCGACATCATCGACCGGGAGCTGGTGCTCCCGGCAGGCGTCACCACGGAACTGGGCGGCGCCCATGAATTCGACTGGGAGACCATCCCGCCCATCGCATCGGGACTGTCGATCTCGCTGGTAATCATTTTCTTCTTCATCCTCGTCAACTTCCGCAAGTTCGGCATCACGCTGGTGGTCATGGCCTCGATGTCGCTGTGCCTGTTCGGCGCCGTCGTCGGGCTGCGGATCGCCGACTTCACCATCGGCCTCACGTCGGTGCTGGGATTCATCACGCTGCTGGGCATGATCGTGCGCAACGTCATCCTGATGTACCAGCACGCCGAGGACAAACGCAAGGTCTGCCACTGGTCGGCACGCCTGGCGGCCTACGACGCCGGCAAGCGGCGCATGGTGCCGATCTTCCTCACGACCGCAACCACGGCCGTAGGCGTCGTGCCGATGATGTTCGGCGGCAGTACGTTCTGGGCACCAGTCGGCGTAACGATCTTCGCCGGTGGCATCGGTTCGCTGATCCTCGTAGTCACGATCCTGCCCGTACTCTATTCCAAAATTTACAAATGATGAAAAAGACCGTCCTATTCCTCCTGCTGTGCATGGCCGCCGCCCCGGGCCTGTCCCAGACGCTCACGCTCGACGAGTGCCGTGCCGCGGCCGAGGAGCATAACCGCACGCTCAAAACCAGCCGCCTCGACCTCGACGCCGCCCTCCAGGCGCGCCGCGAGGCATTTACCACCTATTTCCCGCAGGTCTCGGCCTCGGGCGGCGTATTCCAGGCCCAGCACGGGCTGGTGCAGGCCGATTTCGCGATCCCGCAGATGGGGTCACTGCCCCTGTCGCTGGTAAAACGCGGCATCCTGGGTTCCGTCACGGCCGTACAGCCCCTGTTCGCAGGGCTGAAAATCGTCAGCGGCAACAAGCTCGCCCGGTTGGGCGAAGAGGTCGCACAGCTGCAACTGCAAAAGACCGCGGCCGAGGTGCGCGAACGTACCGACACCTATTTCTGGCAGGTGGTATCGCTCAGGGACAACCTTTCGACTATCGAAGCCGTGGAGCGGCAACTGGCGGAGATACACCGCCAGGTCGCACTCTCGATCAAGGCGGGGCTCGTGACCACGAACGACCTGCTGCGCGTGGAACTGCGCCGGCAGGAAGTAGCCTCCAACCGGTTGAAGGTCGAAAACGGACTGAAGGTGTCGAAGATGCTGCTCGCACAGCATATCGGCGCCGACTGGCATACGTTCGACATCGCGGCCTCAGACTTCGGCGAACCGGAGGCCCCGGCAGCCTATTACGTACCGGTGGACGAGGCGCTCGACCGCCGCGCGGAATACCTGCTCTCGGAAAAGAACGTCGAGGCGCAGAAATACCGCAAGCGCATGGAACGCGGCAAACGGCTGCCGACCGTGGCCGTGGGCGCCGGGTACCTCTATTACAATGTGACCGACAAGGACGTGGACGACGGGATGGTTTTCGCACAGGTATCCATCCCCATTTCCGACTGGTGGGGCGGGGCACATGCCCTGAAAAAGGCACGCATCGACGAGATGCAGGCCGAAAATGACCGGCAGGAAGCCCGCGAAATGCTCGCCGTGGAGATCGAACGGACATGGAGCGAGGTACAGGAGGCCCACGCACAGATCCTGCTCATGCAGCGTTCGGTGGCATCGTCCACCGAAAACCTGCGGCAGAACCGCAATTTCTACGACGCAGGGACAGCGACCCTCACAGACCTGCTCGACGCCGAGACGCTCTACACCCAGAGCCGCAACAACCTCACCTCGGCCTATGCCGCCTACCACACCTCGCTCGCGAAATACATGCGCGTCACGGGGCGGTAAGGGTACGGCAGGCATTCGACAAGTATATTCGGCAGTCTGGCGGATCGGTCGTACTGCCTGATACCGGGTGTTTTCCGAGGCGCCGCATGAGGGTCGCGATATTCTCGCGTTTGCACTGGGTGATGAAATCGGCCCTGTCCGCCGCGAGCTCCCCGATAAGCGGGCGGATAATGGGGTAGGTGACGAACGTGAAGATATCGAGCGAAAAGATATCCAGCATGAGGTGCCGTACGTCCACACGTTCGATTTCACCCCGGCCCGCCGCGATCTACGTGGTGCGGGCGCCTTCGAAACCTTTTTTCAGCAGCTCTCCCGGACAAGAAAAAAACAGGCACAGCGTACGCCCCACCGCAAAAAACACTATATTTGCGACCCGGAGCGGCACTGAGGCAGACCGGACAAAAGGTGCCGAAGTCGTTTACCCGCCCCAAATAACTTCTACCCATGTATTGCGTCCGTTTTACCGTCGTATTCCTCCTGTGCCTGCCGGCCATCGGCTGCCAAACCATTCCCGAAGCCATTCCACAAGCCGAGGCGATCGTCATGGAGCATCCCGACAGCGCCGTGCGGCTCCTGCAGGGAATCCCCGCCCCCGCGAAAAACCTGTCTCGCCGCAACTATGCCCGCTACGCACTCATCTCGACCCAGGCGCGGTGGCTCGCGGGCGAAAACTTGACCGGCGACACGCTTTCCGACGTCGCACTCGCCTATTACAGCACCCTCACGAAGGATTTTGTCCGTGTGCACAAGGCTTATTACTATGCGGCCAAGATCGCCGATCGCCGCCACCAACCCGAAATCGCCATGTCACTGCTGCTGAACAGCCGGCAGGCGCTGCCCGCGGCGGGTGAGTGGCAAAGGCACTATGTGGTGGAAACGTGGCTGGGCGTCTTCTGCGGCAAGCAACGGCTCTACGAGGAGAAGGTCGGCCACGCCATGCGGGCCTATGCCTACGCCGACAGCCTCGACAGGGACGGCTGGCGTTGCATTTCGCTCGGCGACATCGCACATGCGTACATGGGGCTCGGCAAATACGACAGCATGGAATACTATGCGCTGAAGGCGCTCCGCCTGGCCGAAGAGAAGGGAATCACCGAAAATACCTCCCAGAAATGGGCCATGCTGATCGAAAACGCCCTCCGGCGCGGGGACTACGCCGCTGCCGAGGAGTACTGGGAACGGGGATACGAATTCGCCCCCGAACGGGCCCGCTTTTCGTGGATCAAGACCAAGGCAGAAATATATAACAAGCAGGGGCGCTACGACGTGGCGCTGCGTCTAATCGACAGTTCGCGGATGATGTGCCCCGACACATCCGACCTCACCGCACGGGCGCTGTGGGCGTTCCACGCCTCGGAAGCCTACGAAGGGCTGGGGCAGGCGAAGAAAAGCCTCGAAGCGCTGAAATATTATTGCAGCCTCAGGGATTCGCTCGAAGACGACATACACAGCGCCGATGTGCTCCACATCCGCGAATTGTGGCAGTACGAGCACCTCAAAGCCCGGAACACCGCCCTCGAGGGGCAGAAACAACTCCGCGAACGCCTCGCATACCGGACGATACTGGCCTGCGGCGCGATCCTGCTGCTCGGGGCATGGCTGGGGATGCGCATATGGCACCGGACAAAACTGCGGGAGATCGTCCAGCAAAAGCGCCTCATGAAGCAGGCGAACGAGCTCGACGAAATGCGCCGCAAGGAAGAACAGCTGCGCACGGCTTTCTTCCGCCAGCTCAACAGCCGCTTCATCGCGCAGGTAAAGCAGGCCGGGGAGTCGAAGAAATGCCGGATGTCGGATGAAGACTGGAAGACGATCTACACCCACGCCGACGCCGTGTTCGATAATTTCACGGTTCGGCTCCGCCAACGGTTCCCGTCCCTGAACGAGGAGGATATCCGCTATTGCTGCATGGTACGCATGCATCTGTCGCAGGCCGAGATCGCCGGCGTCGTCTGCCTGGAGAAGGACTCGGTAAAAAAACGACTGAAGCGCATCCGCACCGAAAAACTGGCCTCGGCAAAGGGCGCAACACTGGAAGATGTCCTCTCCAAATTGTAAAATGTCCCCCTCTTGTCCCGCCTCTCGAACATGGAACGAAAAGAGAACCAGTTGGTTGAAAAATAATCCCCCCCCCGCAATATACCCCTATATACCCATTCGGAACAGGTGCCCTGCAATTAACTTTGCACCGAATACGACCGTCATGCCGCGACTGCCGTAAAGGAGCGTCCTGCGCTTAGTCCGCCGGATAACGCGAACGGGCAACATTCATCCAAATTTACAATAATATGCAGAAATTCAACTACACCCCGACCAACCCCTTCAGCGGGTCGCTCTCATCGCTGGCCATCGGCGCCGGCATGGTCATCGTACCCCTGGTATATCCTTTCGGCATCCGCATCGGCCGCATGCCCATCCTGGGCGCCACCGCCACGACGGTCATCTTCGTTGTCGGCGGGCTCACACTGCTGGCATTCACCGCACGCGAGATCATGCAGGCGCGCAGGCTCATCGCTCAGGGCGGGGAAATCACCGTCGACGGCGACCTGGTCACGATTCCCGTGGTGAAAAAAGGCACCGTAACCAACGAGTCGTTCAGGCTCCCGGACGTCGAGTACACCAAATTCGATGCGGAGGAAAACGAATTCACCATCTCGCTGCCGGCCGCCCACCATGTCATCCGCGGCGCATTCTTCGAAAGCTCCGATGCGTTCGACGCCTTCAAGTCCACCTTCAAATAACAGAATATACACCACGAACAAACAACGTTTTGCAATACACGACACGTCCGCTAAGCAAAACATTTTATCAATTAACGTTATAACCGAAAAGACAATGCGACACATTTTCAAACTGCTCGCCGCGAGCGTCGCTGCGGCAACGATCTGCTCCTGTTCCTCGCTCACAGGCTATCCGACGGATGCCGAGGCGAGTTATGCCAAAGCCATCGAAATCGCAAAAAAGAGCGTCGACACCGACAAGTTCAAGGTCTATTCGCTTTCGTTCATGGAGGGTGAAACCCTGTCGGACAACCTGTTCCTCATCTCGGTAAAACTGGTCAACAAGGACAACCAGGCATTTTCGCAGTCCTACTACATGACCGGGCTCGATCCGACCGCCCTGAGCGACGTACAGCGCACGTTCGAGGCCCCCGAATACGAAACCACCGTCGGCATCGACCTTACGAAGCTCGACGCCGCGCAAATCGCCGCACAGATCGCACAGGCCAAGACCATGCTCCCCGAAGGACACACCTTCAAGTCGGTAGGAAGCTACCAGATCGAGGAGGATGTCCCGGCAGGCAATTCGGTATTCAACCGCAACAAGACATTCGGGAAGCAGCACACGTCCTTCGTCGTCCGCTTCACCGAGGACGGTAAGGAGACCGAGAGCAGCGCGGGCAAAACGTCGTATATCTACTACGAGGCCGAGGTGACCGTGGAACCCGACGGCACGCTTTCGATCGAAGAAAATTAAGTTTTTCGCCCGGGAGCGCGGTTTTCTCCCGATTTTTCCTAAATTTACAGGACAGATGCCCCGACAACCGGGCATTGCCATAATGAAAACTACATGAAAACTACCCACCCATTCGTCGCCCCTGTCCTCGGCTCGACCCAGAGCAAGGTCAACATGGAGGCCTACGAGCAGGCCATAGACCAATACAACGAGGGCAATTACCTCGGGGCGTTCTATCAGTTGCTCGACCACCTGAACCCGGAATTCCGCACCAAGTACGGCAATGCCAACGGCACGGAGTTCCATATCCCGCACGGATCTATCCTGGTGCACATCCGCATCGCGGACGACAGGCTGCACATCAGCGCCGATTTCCTGATACTCCCCGAAAAGGGACGCGTGGCCATGCTGCGCCAGGTCGCAGACCTGAACATCAACCGGCTGATGCTGCCGCGTTTCCGCAAGGAAGACGACAGGCTGATGATGGAATACGCCTGCCCGCTGTCACAAAGCCATCCGCACAAACTGTATTTCATACTGCGCAACATCTGCCACGTCGGCGACCGCTACGACGACGAGTTCTGCACGAAGTTCGGCGCCCAACGCAGCTACGAACCGCAGGTGACGCCCTACCCGGAAGAGGAGGTGACGCGCATCTACGAAGCCGTCCGGCAGACATGCCGCGAAACGCTCGACGCGGTGAAGGAATACGAGACGGAACGCAAATACGGCTATTCGTGGAACGTGATCGACATCGCGCTCTACAAGATCGCCTACTTCGCGCACCCGCAGGGGCAGTTGCTCAACGACCTCGACAAGGCGGTCGACGACATGGACAAGGAGCTTCCCGTGGCCGAACTGGTGGCCAAGGGCAAGGCGTTCCTCGAACGGCTGCTCGCAATGCCGCGCGAGGAGATGGCGCGCGACCTTTACCTGGTCGACACGCTGGTTTCGACCAAGCGCCGCTCCTCGCTCAACAACGTGCAGGAGAACTTCAAGGAGGTGTACCAGGAGGCTACCGAAGCCATCGAATCGGAGAATTTCGAGCGTAGCACCGTCCGCATCCTCTACAAGTTCTACGAAATGTATTACTACAACGACGTGCAGGACGACCTGAACGCCGTCGTGGCGGGGGCGCTCGGCAAGTCGGCCGGGAAAACGATGGAGGAAGCTTCGGAGATCCTGTACGAAGCACTCGAAAAAATCATGGAGGACGACCTCTCGGCGGACGACGGGGATTTCGACGCCGGGGAGCTGGGCATCGCCGGTGCGGCCGCCGCGGAGCAGGTGCAGCAGATGGCCGCCGCCATGCAGGGCGAGGTCGTGCAGATGCAGGCCGCGATGCAGGAGGCGCTGGCCAAAGGCGACATGGCCGAATACATGCGGCTGGCGCAGGAATTCCAGCAAAAAATGATGGAACAAGCCCTCGGGCAACAAAAATAACCGCTCTAAACCCGTATATCCTATGGAACAGAACAATATTTACAAGTCGGTATTCAAAGTAACCCATTCGGGCGGCTCGGGCAGTTGTTTCTACCTCAAGGCCTATGACCTTTTCGTGACGAACTACCACGTGACCGAGGGTTTCCGCACCGTCGCCATCCACGACAACGAGCGCAACCCGTACCTGGCCAAGGTCGTGCTGGCGAACCCGGCGATGGACATCGCCCTGCTGGCGGCCGAAGGGGATTTCTCCTCGCTGCCGGACATTTCGCTCGCCGAGGACGACACGCTGACGATCGGCCGCAAGGTCTACGTCGCAGGGTATCCCTACGGCATGCCCTTCACGATCACCGAAGGTTCGGTGTCGTCGCCCAAGCAGCTGATGGACGGCAAATACTACATCCAGACCGACGCCGCGGTGAACCCGGGCAACTCGGGCGGCCCGATCCTCGACGAAGACAACCGGGTGGTGGGCGTCACGGTGAGCAAGTTCACGCAGGCCGACAACATGGGCTTCGGCATCCGGGTCGAGACGCTGCACGCGTTGCTGGACACGATCGGCGACCTCGACCGCACGGTGTTCCAGGTGCAGTGCGGCAGCTGCGAGGAGTTGATCGCCCAAGAGGAGGAGTACTGCCCGTCGTGCGGCGACAAGCTGCCCGAAGGCGTCTTCGAAGAACGCGAACAGTCGCCCCTGGGCGGGTTCGTCGAATCGGCCATCGAACAGATGGGGGTCAACCCGGTGCTGGCACGCGACGGCTACGACTCGTGGCTTTTCCACAAGGGCAGCTCGGAGATACGCATCTTCGTCTACGACAACAGCTACCTGTTCTCCACCTCGCCGATCAACCTGCTGCCCAAAAAGGAGGTGGAGCCGGTGCTGGACTACATGCTGAGCGAGGATTTCGGCCCCTATAAACTGGGGATCGAAGGCCGCCAGATTTACATCGCATACCGCATCCATCTCTCCGACATCACCGACGAATCGGAGGAGGAGATCCGGAAGAACATCGTCGACCTGGCTTTCCGGGCCGACGCCATGGACAACATGCTGGTGGAACGCTTCGGGTGCGAATTCTCGGAGTATTCGAAGGCGGACGCGCAGTAGGCGCCACCCGCCAAGACAAGGCGATGCCGGGCTTCCTGTGAAGCCCGGCATCGTTTATTCCGGCATTGCACAAACCGGCGCTACGGGTTCCGGAAGGGCACAGGATCAGTAAGCGGCATCACGACGGCCGGGAACGGGCACCGTGCGGGCAAAACCACGCGACCAGGGCGCCATCGGGCAGCATGCGGCCGATACCCCGCAGTACGACACTATACGGACAGGCCGCCGGCTATCGGGACGACACCCCGCCAAAGCAGGAGTGGCGGCTACCGGAAAAGCTCCTTCAGCTCCAGCCAGAAGTCCCTCGGGCGTTCGCCCCTGTCCGGGCAACAGGCGCCGATGGCCGTGGAAAGCCGCGCGTAATTCTTCAGGTAACACGAAGAGAGGCGCACCTCGCGGCGCCCGCCTTTCAGCAGGTAACGGTATTCGTACACTTCGCCCCGGCTGACAAGGACGGATGTGGTGACACCGTCGAAGTCGTGCATATCGTACCTGCGGGTCATGCCCAGCCCCATATAAGGTGTAACGCAGAGCGTCCCGGCATCGAGGCACAACCTCACGGCCGAGCGCCGCAACTCCCCGAACACCAGCCAGCAGGAGCCGAAAAGCATCACAGCGGCAGCCAGGTACAACGCGAATGGTTTTGCCCCCGGGGCGAACAGGAGGCACAGGAACACGGCGCTGAACCCGACGAAGAGCAGGGCAAGGGCGAGGAGCATATACCCGCGCCATGAAAACCGCGACACGACGGCATTCCTGCCGGCAGCGACCGTATGGTCGCGTACTAACACCTCGCCCCATGGTCGCGTACGAACACCGCGCCCCAGAGCGCCAGCAGCGCACCCACCGGCACATAAAGCCACCACCGCCCGAATGACACGGCGGCCGAAGCGGGGTTTACGGTGACGACATAAGGTTCCGCGGCGAACTCCCGGCCGCCGAACGACAACCGCGGGACACAGGAATACGTGCCGGGGCCGTCACCGGCGACCCGGTAGTGGTAAACAAACTCTTCGAGGCCGTTTTTCTCGGAATAACCGGACATCAGGGGCGCCACATCCTCACCGTTCACGGCCAGCAGCGGCACCCTGCGGTCGGGCCGGCGGTCGCACGTAAGGCGCAGGATATGCCCGCCCATCCGCCGCGAGACGACCGAGTCGTATACGATCCGGCATTGCGGCTGCACGGACACCAGCGCGGGGAGTATCTTAACGCGCAAGCCGTCGCAGCGGCACGTCTGCCCGCCGACAACCGCCGTCGTTCCGGGAATAACCAGCTCTCCGCCGACCGCAGAACGGACGAGGTAACGGTATGCATGGGTTTCGGAACGGGTCATGACGCCGTCGCGTACCGAAGTCTGCGTGCCGCTCGTCCGTCCGAGTTCTCTGACCAGGGTCAGGGAGCCCCAGCAGGGCATTTCTATCGACTCGATCTCCCCGCCGGCCGTATACCACACCTCGAATTCCTGGAGTGCCCTCGGTTGCGAAGGCACGGTTTCGATTCCGAGCTCCTGGGCATGTGCAGGGGCGGCGGCAAACAGGAGGGCCATGAGGAGGGGCAGTGCGAAGCCCGGGCGGCAAAGGTTTTTTTCCATGGGTCAGGCAAGTTTTGCGGATCGGCTTCAAAGGTACGAAAAATCCCTCGTCCGGCGCAATTCGGAGCCGGTTAATTCATCGCCGGAGGCTTTGCTGCGGGATTCCCGGCAGAAGCGGGCGCGCGGCATTCGGCAGGCAAACCGGATACACGACGCCCGCAAGCGGCATTCCGCAACGAACCCGGATACACGGCGCGCGCAGAAGGAGGGCAGCCGAAAAAAGAACCCCGCAGGCCGGAACGGGCTGCGGGGCCGGAAGGCCTATAAATTATCCTGTTTGAGATGTTCGGCGAACCGGTCGATGCGGTGCAGTTCCTGCGGGATACGGATATTCTGCGGGCAATGCGGCACGCACTGGTTACAGCCGATACAGTGGCTGGG
>NZ_FR893504.1:80265-108228 GCF_000435435.1 Alistipes sp. CAG:29
TCACAGCAGATACAGTGGCTGGCCTGGCGGAGTTTGGGGACGCTGCGGTCGTAGCCCACCAAAAACGCCCGGCGCGCCCGGCGGTAATTTTCGTCCTGCGACGAGGTGGCGACATTCCCTTCGTTGACACACTTGTTATAGTGCAGCAGGATGGCCGGGATGTCCAGCCCGTAGGGACACGGCATGCAATACTTGCAGTCGTTGCAGGGGATCGTGGGGTAGCGGAGCATCAGCTGCGCCGTCTGTTCCAGAAACTCTTTGTCGTCATCGGTCAGCTCGTCGAGCGGCGAGTAGGTGCGCAGGTTGTCCTGCAAATGCTCCATGTAGGTCATGCCGCTCAGCACGGTCAGCACCCCGGGGAACGACCCCGCGAAACGGAACGCCCACGAAGCGACGCTCGACGACGGGCGCCGCTGTTTGAGATGGGCGGCGATGTGGTCGTGGACATTCGAAAGGCGCCCGCCCAGCAGCGGCTCCATGATGACGGTCGGGATACCGCGCTTCTCCAGTTCGCCGTACAGGTACTCGGCATCGGTATTGCGCGTGTTGACCTCCTTGGCGTGTTTCCAGTCCACGTAGTTGAGCTGTATCTGCACGAAGTCCCACTTGTAGCGGTCGTGCTGCGCAAGCAGGTGGTCGAACACCGCGATGTCCCCGTGGTAGGAGAACCCGAGGTTGCGGATACGGCCGGCCTCACGCTCGGCAAGCAGGAAATCCAGCATCCCGTTGTCGATGTAGCGGGCTTCGAACTCCTCCATGCCGCTGCCCATGCCCACGCCGTGCAGCAGCAGGTAGTCGATATAATCGACCTGCAGCTCGCGGAACGAATTGCGGTACATGGCCATCGAGGCTTCGCGGCTCCAGGTCGAGGGCGCGAAATTGGACAATTTGGTGGCAATGAAATACTTGTCGCGGGGATGGCGGCTCAGCGCCACACCCGTGGCATGTTCGGAATGCCCCCGGCAATAGGCGGGCGAAGTGTCGAAATAGTTCACCCCGTGGGCAATGGCATGGTCGACCAGCGCGTTGACCATCTCCTGGTCGATGTCGTCGCTGCCGCTGACGGTCGGCCAGCGCATGCAGCCGTACCCCAGCAGCGACACCCGTTCGCCCGTCTTGGGGTTGGTACGGTAAGTCATCTGCCCCTGCCGTGCGCCGTCTGCCTCAGAGGCGCTTCCCGCAGAGCGGGGCTTGCAGCCATACAACGCCGCCGTGGTTACGGCGGCACCGGTACCGGCGACTTTCAGGAACTCCCGGCGGCCTATCTTTTTCTTATCTTTCATACGTTTGAAGGATTAAACGGTACGGTGATTCTGGTGCCCTTCGACATAAATGGCGCTGAACGGACGGCTCGGGCAGAGGTTCTCGCAGGCGCCGCAGCCGATGCAGCGGGCCTCGTTCACGACCGGAATGCGCGGGGAGTCGGGATTCCCGGGCTCCTTATGCACCATCTGGACAGCCCCGGTGGGGCAGTGGCGGGCACAGTTGCCGCACTCCACGCCGTCGGTATTGACGACGCAGTTGGCGGCGATCCAGACGGCATGGCCGATCTGCACCGACGACTTGTCCTCCTTGGTGATCGGGCGTATGGCCCCCGTGGGACAGACCTCCGAACACTTCGTACATTCGGGGCGGCAGTAACCCCGTTCGTAGGACATCTCGGGTACCATCAGCGACATCAGCTTACCCGACGGCCTCAACACCTAGTTGGGACACACGGCCACGCACAGTTGGCATCCGGTGCAGTGCGCCTCCATATTACGCACGGCGAGCGATCCGGGCGGGGTAATGGGCGTCGTACGCCGGGGAATTTTCTTCTGCTCGATCACGGCCAGGCCGCCGTCGACCTTCTTCTCCTGCGCCCTGACCGTCGCACAGGCCATGACCCCGACCAGCGAAAGGAACTTGCGGCGCGAAGCATCGGCCGGTTCCCCCGCCGCAACGGCCGCCTTCAGGGTCGCAGGTTCCACGGCATCGGGTTTGTGGCCGGCATCGGGTTTGCGGTCAGCGGCGGGTTTGCGCGAAAAGGAGATCGCTCCCTGGCGGCATTTCCCCAGACAGTCCATGCAGGCCACGCAGCGGCTGTAATCGATCCGGTGCGCCTTCGCGTCGATGCACGACGCCTTGCAGTTGCGGGCACAAAGGCCGCAACCGTTACATTTCGAGGCGTCGATACGCGGTTTGAAAACCGCGAAGCGCGACACGAGTCCCAGGATCGTGCCGACAGGACAGACCGTATTGCAATAGGTTCGGCCGTTGCGCCATGCCAGCACGGCCAGCACGATGAACGTCACGGCCGCCACGGCCAGCGTCGCGGCGCCCTTGACCCAGACATCGACCGTGTAGAACGCATAGCTGCCGGCTCGCTCGGCCAGATAGGCCAGCAGGTTGTTACCCCACAGGTAAAGGGGCGCAAAAAGGTTGGACACGATACGCCCGTAGGCGCTGTACGGCGCCAACAGGTTCGACACGGGCTTGAAATGGGCGGCCAGCGCCACGAGGAACAGCACCAGTATGCCGTAGCGCAGCCACGACAGCGCCCGCGAGTAGCGGAAGCGGTTCTTCCGCCGCCGGGCGGCCGCCCGCGACACGACATCCTGAAAGACGCCCAGCGGGCAGATGACCGAACAGTAGACCCGTCCGAAAAGCAGGGTCAGCAGCACGAGTGCCGCGACCACGCCCGCATTGACGGCCAGGACGGCAGGCAGCAGCTGCACCTTCGCCATCCAGCCGAACCATGCATGGAGCGTCCCCGTGAAATCTAGCAGCAACAGCGTGATCACCGTGAAGAAAACGGCCGCAGCCGTGATTCTGATTTTGCGTAACATCCGTTTTCGTTTATTTTGACAAATTCATTCCCCCGATCCATTTATCGACGGCATCCCGCGAGCCTTTCACGGCACTGCCGCGCACCGGCAGCCCGCCCAGCAGGGTAGCCCCGGGACAGAGCTTTTCGATGTCGTCCTCGCTGCGGCCCATGCGGCTGCCCCCGTGCGTCATGAACGGCGCAACGGTCTTTCCCGACCAGTCGTACGCGGCAAGGAACGTCGCCACGGGCGGCGCGACGGTGCCCCACCAGCAGGGCGAGCCGACGAAAACCACGTCGTATGCGCCGATGTCGGGCAGGCGCCCCTTCAGCGCGGGCCGGTATCCCCGGCCAATCTCGCGCTTGGCCTGGGCCGTAACGGCATCGTATTGCGCAGGGTAGGCGCTCTGAGGGACGATCTCGAAAAGATCCCCGTTCGTAGCCTCGGCAATCTGCCGCGCCATTTCGCGCGTGTTGCCGCTATGTGAGAAATAGGCGACGAGCACCTTTTTGCCGGAGGCCGTCTGGGCCTGCATGTCCATGGCCGGGAATAAAACCGCGACGGCCGCTATTAAAACCGATAATCTCATAATCCGTAATTTTCAATCCGTTTATACGCCGCGCCCCATGGCATAGGCCTCGTCCATCGCGGGCATCCCCTCGATGTCGCCGGCACGCCATGCCCCGACCCCGTAGACCACGCCTTTCTCGCGGGGGTCTTCGAGGCAGTCGAGCAGACCGCGGAAACACTCCACCGTGCGTTCCATCATCGGAACGCTCTCTTCGGCGGCCGTCAGGATGAAATAAAACTCCTTGCCCTTCATCTCCAGGTAGCGGGCGCAGCAGCGGTCGATCAGGGTCTTCATCTGTGCGCTGAGCGTATAGAAATAGACCGGCGTAGCCATCACGATCACGTCCGCTTCGACCATCTTGCCGATCACCCCGGCCGCATCGTCTTTCTGCGGGCAGGGCCCGGCACCGCCGTAGCAGGCACCGCAACCCGTACAATAGCCGATCCTGCGGTCTTTCAGGAAAATCTTTTCGACCTCGTGTCCGGCCTGCTGTGCCCCCGCCATGAAACGGTCGCAGAGCCGGTCGGAATTTCCCCCGCGCCGCGGGCTGGAGGAGAGTACCAATACTTTTTTCGCCATAATCTTCATCTTCATTCATTCCCGGGCGCCACTTCATTCAGGCAGGCGATCGCGTTGAGCGACCGCGGATAGCCCACGTAGGGCAGCAGCTGCGTGATGACGGTCAGCAGCGTCCGTTTGTCGTTGCGCAGGTTCAGGTTGCCGCGGATATGTCCCTTGAGCTGCGGTTCGCAGCCGCCCAGCGTAAGCAGCATCGAAAACGTCAGCAGCTCGCGCGTCCGGGCATCCAACCCGCCGCGGGTGACGTAATCACCGAAACAATTCATCGACAGGTAATCCTGTATGTGTTTCTGGCCCTCGGGGGCCGCTTCGCGCAGGGCGTCGATATGTCCTGCGCCGAAAATGGCCTTCTGGACGGCCAGTCCCCTTTCGAACCGCGTCCCCGGCGAGGTCGTCGACTGTCCTTCGAGCGGAAGCGCCACGCCGCGCGTCACCAGCACATCGTTGGCGATATGTACGAAATCGAGCACCTTGGCCATCCCCACGTACGGCACCGCCTGGTAGAGGACTTCCTTCGCCTCGACGGGCGTCACGCCGGCGTTGAGCGCCCCTGCGAGCATCGTCCGGAACTCGGACTGCCCCTGCGCGGCGATACACGATGCGAGGATGCACATCATCCGCGTAGGGGTATCGAGGTCGCCGTAACCGGCGACTTCGCCGAATGCAAAGTTATCAAAAATTTCGATTAATTCGGGATCCGTCGCCCCCAGTCCCGAGGCATCGCCCGAGAAAAGTTCCGCACGGTTGCGGAGCGCCTCGGCGCCCAGCTGCGGAACGACAGCAGCCGCAGGGGCGGTCGCCGCGGCATACTGCGCGTCGTCGACCGGCTCCAGCCACGTGTTGCGGTTCGTCTGCGGGTTGGTCTCGACGGCCAGGTGCGAAAACCAGCTATCGGGGGCCGCGCCGTGCCAGTGCACCACGCCGGGGCCGATCTCAACCACGTCGCCCGGCAGCAATTCCCGCGCAGGTTCGCCTTTCGCCTGATAATACCCCCGGCCGCTCACGGCGACGAGCAGCTGCCCGCCCGTGTGGCTGTGCCAGTTGTTCCGGCACCCCGGCTCGAACGTGACGTTCGAAACGGGGCAGTTCAGGGCCTGGTCATGCGTCAGCCGCGCAAGATAGGCCTGCCCGGTAAAATACTTCGCAAACATTTCCGGCAGCTTCTCCCCCCGGGGAAAAACCGATCCGTATATTCTCTCCTTCGTTTCCATGTTACCCGTATCGTTGGTTTGTGCGAAAATTTCCGCCGTCAGCGTCAGCGCCAGCGCCACGACAAACGCCGCAAGAATTCCTTTTTTCATCCGTCCGCTATTTATCGAGGTCATACTTCATAGTCCCGAGCCATTCGACCGTCTGCGGATCGCGGTGCGAGAGGAAACAGCTCTGCTTCATGTCGAGCGCGGCGATCCGTGCCATATCCTCCGGCGCCCCGCGCGGGATGCCGCTCCGGCGGACGGCCCGCCCCACGGCGCGTTCGTTCATATAGGCGGCGGCCGTGTCGATCGACCGGTAACCGGCCGCCAGGGCATCAGACACGCACCGTTCGCAAATCGCCCCGTCCACCTGGTAGACGCCGAACCCCAGCACCGGCATCTCCACACCATTGTTTAAAATCTTCGTTTCCATAGTTTTATCGCCTTAACAAATTATCATGTTGCAAAAGTAGGGTATTCCGCACTGCCCGTCATTACCCGGATTACAGTTCGTCATACCATTATTACCGATCTGCCGCAGCAGGTGCGGCAAGCGAAGAAAAAAAACACTAACTTTGTGTCAAACAAACCGGAACAACTATGGAAGAGATCGCAAGGCTGGATCATGTGTACCAGTATAACGAACTGATGGGAATCGAAACCCTGCACCCGCTGGTCAGCGTCATCGACATGTCGAAATGCCCGCGCATGCGTCACTCGCGCCGTCTGTACGGGTTCTACTGCATCTTCCTAAAAGATGTCAAATGCGGCGACCTGCGCTACGGGCGCAACTACTACGACTACCAGGAAGGGACGCTCGTTTTCACGGCCCCGGGACAGGTGGTCGGCGTCGAGGATAACGGCGAGGTTTTCCAGCCCAAAGGCTGGGCGCTGCTGTTCCACCCCGACCTGATCCGCGGCACGTCGCTCGGGCGCAACATCGGCCGCTACACCTTCTTCTCCTACGAATCCTACGAAGCGCTGCACCTCTCGGAGCAGGAGCGGCACGTAGTGATCGACTGCCTGCAGAACATCGCGGGCGAATTGCAGCACGCCATCGACAAGCACAGCCGGACGCTGATCGTCTCGAACATCGAACTGCTGCTCAATTACAGCGTGCGCTTCTACGAGAGGCAGTTCACCACGCGCAGCGACGTCAACAAAGACGCCCTGTCGGGATTCGAACGGCTGCTCAGCGACTATTTCCGGGACGACGCCCCGCAGCGCGACGGGGTGCCTTCGGTACGCTGGTGCGCCGAGCAGCTGCACCTTTCGGCCAACTATTTCGGCGACCTGGTGAAAAAGGAGACCGGGAAATCGGCGCAGGAATACATCCAACTGAAAGTCATCGACATCGCC
Organism: Alistipes sp. CAG:29; assembly: GCF_000435435.1. Taxonomy (NCBI): domain Bacteria; kingdom Pseudomonadati; phylum Bacteroidota; class Bacteroidia; order Bacteroidales; family Rikenellaceae; genus Alistipes; species Alistipes sp. CAG:29. Next base: position 86,775 of record NZ_FR893504.1, read on the forward strand.
AAGGAACGCATGTTCGACACGACCAAGTCGATCAGCGAAATCGCCTACGAGCTCGGGTTCAGGTATCCGCAACACTTCACGCGCCTGTTCAAGAAGTGCGTGGGGCAGTCGCCCAACGAATACCGGACACAAAACTGACCCGGCGGCACGGCCGGCAAAAGGAGGCGGACGGGAAAAACGGAGAGAACCGGAGAGAACGGCGGACTAAACGGTAAAAACAGGCCGGCACAAACAGCTCGCCAGGTACGATCAGCCCGGATAAAACGCAGTTTCTGCCCCGGACAAAACGCAGGCTTCCGCATCGCGTACGAAAATCCCCGCACACTGGAAAAGTGTACGGGGATTTCAAATACGGGGTACTTCGCGGCATATCCGGCCAACCGGCTCCCTGCCCCGGCCAGTTCCGAACTACACCGGACGCCAGCCAGCCGGCAGCAATTTCCACAGCAGTACCCGTGCGGCATCGGGCGACGGGCGCGCTACGCCTCAGCCTTTCCTGCCCTGATCGGCAACGGCGGCCATCAGCCGGGCTATCTCATCGGGGTCGCCCAGGAAACGATCCCCCGCGTAGTTGAGACCCTCGTCGAACTCGAAGACATAAGGCACGGCGGTCGGGAGGTTGAACTCCGAAATCGCCTCGTCCGAAATGCCTTTCAGGTGCTTGATGATGCCGCGCAGGCTGTTGCCGTGGGCGACGACCAGGATGGCGTCGTGATGCGCCAGCGCCGGCAGGATCTCGCATTTCCAGTAGGGCATAATACGCGCGACGGTGTCGCTGAGCGATTCGGTGCGGGGCAGTTCCGCCTCGGGGACATCGCGGTAACGGGGATCGAAACGCGGGTTGCGCGGGTCTTCCTCGCCCAACGGCGCCGGGGCGACGTCGTAACTGCGGCGCCAGATGTGTACCTGTTCGTCGCCGTACTTTTCGGCGGTCTCCCGTTTGTTGAGCCCCTGCAACATCCCGTAATGCTTTTCATTGAGCCGCCAGCTCTTCGAGACCGGGATCCAGTCCTGATCCAGTTTGTCGAGCACCACGTCGAGCGTCTTGACGGCGCGTTTCAGGTAGGAGGTATAGGCATGCCCGAACAGGAAACCCTCCTTGCGGAGCAGTTCCCCGGCCCTGGCCGCTTCGGCAACGCCTTTCTCGCTCAGATCGACATCCGTCCATCCCGTAAAACGGTTTTCCCTGTTCCATGTGCTCTCGCCGTGGCGGAGCAAAACTACTTTTTTCATCCTATCGCTTTTTCAGGTTCGGCACGCACCTCGTTCACCAATTTGCGGTGCTTGTCGAAATCGTTAATATTCTGCAATGTAGTATGCGCTATACTATCCAACGCTTCACGTGTGAAAAAACCCTGGTGCGAGGTCATGATGACGTTGTTGAACGACAGCAGGCGCGCCAGGATGTCGTCGTCCATGATCCGGTCGGAGGTATCCTCGTAGAAATAGGCGGCCTCCTCTTCGTAAACGTCCAGCCCGGCTGCCCCGATCTTCTTCTCCTTCAGCCCCTCGATCAGCGCCTCGGTATGGATCAGCTGGCCGCGCCCCGTATTGATTAGGATCACGCCGGGCTTCATCTTGCCGATAGCATCGCCGTTGATCATATAGCGCGTCTGGTCGGTCAGCGGGCAGTGCAGCGAAATGATGTCCGCACGGCGGTAAAGCTCGTCGAGCGTCACGTATTCGACCTGCGCCTGCGCGGCGTATTCCGCATCGGGGAAGATGTCGTAAGCCAGCACCTTCATGCCGAACCCCTTGAGTATCCGGATCAGCTCACGGGCGATCTTGCCGGTGCCGATGATGCCCGCCGTCTTGCCGTACATGTCGAACCCCATCAGGCCGTGCAGCGAGAAATTCCCGTCGCGCGTGCGCCAGTAGGCACGGTGGACTTTGCGGTTGAGCGCCAGCATCAGCGCCACGGCATGTTCCGCGACGGCATGGGGCGAATAGGCCGGAACGCGCACGACGGGGATGCCGTATTCGGCCGCGGCCTTCAGGTCTACGTTGTTGAAGCCGGCGCAACGCAGTGCGATCAGTTTCACGCCCATCGCGGCCAGCTGACGTATCGTGCCGGCGTCGGCCGTGTCGTTGACGAAGATGCAGACCGCGTCGGCCCCCTGCGCCAGCAGGGCGTTGTTGCCGTTCAGGTGGCTGCGGTGGTAATTGAACTCGAACCCGCAGGACGCATTGGCGCGGTCGAACGACTCGCGGTCGTAGGGTTGGGTTCCGAAGAATGTTATTTTCATAAATGCACTTTTTTCCTCTTTTATCGTACAGAAAACGGTTTTGCACGGCCGGTTATTATGCGATCGTGACCTCGGGGTCGAGATATACGTCCTGGATGGCGTTGAGCAGCGCCACGCCCTCCTTCATCGGGCGCTGGAACGCCTTGCGGCCGCTGATAAGCCCCATGCCGCCGGCCCGCTTGTTGACGACGGCCGTCATCACGGCCTCCTGCAAATCGGATGCCCCGTGCGACTCGCCGCCTGAATTGATCAGCCCGACGCGCCCCATGTAACCGTTGGCCACCTGGTAGCGGCAAAGGTCGATCGGATGCTCCGTCGTCAGCTTGGTGTAAACCTCGTCGCGTGTCTTGCCAAAGCCGATGGCACGGAACCCGCCGTTGTTCACCGGCAGCTTCTGTTTCACGATATCGGCCTTGATCGTCACACCCAGGTGGTTCGCCTGCCCCGTCAGGTCGGCCGAAGCATGGTAATCCACCCCGTCCTTCCTGAAACCCTCGTTGCGCAGGTAGCACCACAGGATCGTCGCCATGCCCAGCTCGTGCGCATAGTCGAACGCCCCGGCGATCTCCACCAGCTGGCGGCGGCTCTCCTCCGACCCGAAATAGATCGTAGCCCCCACGGCGGCGGCGCCCATGTTCCAGGCGTCGCGCACGGTACCGAACATCACCTGGTCATAGGTGTTGGGGTAGGTGAGCAGCTCGTTGTGGTTGAGCTTGACGATGAACGGTATCTTGTGCGCATATCTGCGTGCCACGGCGCCCAGCACGCCGAAGGTCGAAGCCACGGCATTGCAGCCGCCCTCGATGGCCAGCCTGACGATATTCTCCGGATCGAAATAGGCCGGGTTCGGGGCGAACGACGCCCCGGCGGAGTGTTCGATGCCCTGATCCACGGGCAGGATCGAGACATAGCCCGTACCGGCCAGGCGCCCGTGGGCGAGGATCCATTGCAGGCTGCCGAGCGTCCGGATGTTGCGGTCGGACTCCATCCAGACCTTGTCGACCGTATCGGGTACGGGCAGGTAAAGCTGGCTCTTGTCGATCGTCCGGCACACATGGGAAAGGTAGTATTCGGCCTTCTCCCCGAGAATTTCAATGGTTTTCATAATTTTACGATATTAAGTGATTCGAGTTTATTTACTGCAATTCGGGTTCCAAACACGCCCGGCGCCCCGCGACAAAACGAAAGCCGCCCGGCGGGGCGGCTTATTTCTTGGTGTTACGGTACTCGGTGGGAGATTCACCCGTATGCTTCTTGAAATAGCGCCCCAGGTAGGACTGGTCGGGGAAATGCAGGCGGTAGGCGATCTCCTGCACCGACAAGTCCGTCGATTGCAGGAGCATCTTGATCTCCAGCAAGACCGACCGGTCGATGAACTCCTTGGCGGTGCTGTGCGCGATCGTACGCACGATGGTCGAAAGGTAACGGGTGGAAATGCAGAGTTTGTCAGCGTAGAACGACACTTCGCGCTCCTGTGAACTGAACTCGTGCACGAGGGCCACGAACCGGTGGAACAGCTCCGTCTGCCGCGTGGTCGACTCGGGCATCTGGCGCTGCATGCCTGCAAAGCGCTGCAACTTGTCGTAAATCTCCATCAGCACGTTCTGCAAGCGGTTACGGATGATCGTGTTGCGGAAAATATTGTTCCGGTCGCGGTAGGTATAGGCCGCCATCTGGAACCAGATGCCCGCCCCCTCGACGATACGCGCCGGGGGATAGGTGATCGGATTCTCGCGCAGGGTGCGGAAAAAGGAGGGTTCGAGCCGGAAGCGGAATGCCGCCTCGGAGAAAATATCGAGTGAAAAGGCACAGAACGTCACCCGAAAGTCCTCGGTACGCCCCGTGAGCATCAGCACCGAACCGGGCAGAATGAGTACCAGGGTATTCCGCTTCACGAGTCCTCCGTATTGGTTTACAGTCACATGGGCGCTGCCTTTGCGGCAAAACAAGATAGCCCCTTCCTCGCAGCGGTTCGCGTAGTTGTTGAAATAGGAAAAATCGGATTCCCCGACTACGAATTGTTCTTCGGCGGTGGTAATTAGAGGGTTTATGGCGGACATATGAATTCGTTTTTCGAACAAATTTAGCGCATTTTTCGATATTCTCCTAAAATTTGTTCCGAAAAATACCAACACTGTTCGCAATATAAAGGCACGATCACACCCTTTTTAGGGTACTTTTGCAACGAAAAAAGTTTTTTTAGTTTAAAACAGGAGAAAATATGAAGCAAACATTTGTGAAAGCTGCTATCATGGCAAGCTTCATGGCAGCCGTTTCGTGCGGTCAGGCACCCACGGAGCAAGGCCCCGCGCAATACGGCGTGATGACCATTGCCACCACCAACCGCGAAATCCCGACCAACAAGTCGGCGACGATCCGCGGACGCCAGGACATTCAGATTTACCCGCAGGTTTCGGGTACCATCTCCGAACTGCGTGTTGCCGAGGGAGAGTCGGTATCGAAAGGACAAACGCTTTTCATCATAGACCAGGTACCTTACAAGGCTGCGCTCCAGACCGCAGAAGCCAATGTCGCAGCGGCGAAAGCCAGCGTGGCGACGGCCCAGCTGACGTATGACAGCAAGAAGGAGCTTTTCGCAAAGAACGTCGTGTCGCAGTACGACCTCTCGACGGCCGAAAATACGCTGCTGACTGCCAAGGCGCAGCTCGCACAGGCCGAGGCACAGCGGGTTAACGCCGCAAACAACCTCTCCTATACGGTCGTGAAGGCCCCGTCTAACGGCACGGTAGGCCAGCTGCCGTACCGTGTAGGCTCACTGGTAAGCGCGTCGATCCCGCAGCCGCTGACGACCGTGTCGGACAACTCGGAGATGTACGTGTATTTCTCGATGAGCGGCAACGAATTGCTCAGCCTGACGCGCAAATACGGCTCGATCGCCAATACGCTCAAGAACATGCCCGACGTACAGTTACAGCTCAACGACGGCTCGCTCTACGACCAGCCGGGACGCATCGAATCGATGAGCGGCGTCATCGACCCTTCGACGGGCAGCACGCAGCTGCGCGCGGTGTTCCCCAACACGAACGGCCTGCTCCACAGCGGCGCACCCGGCAACCTGATCCTGCCCATCAGCTACACGGACTGCATCGTGGTTCCGCAGGTGGCGACATTCGAGCTGCAGGACAAAGTGTACGTATATAAGATTGTAGACGGCAAGGCCTCCTCGGTCATGATCGACGTGGAAAAGATCAACAACGGCCGGGAGTATATCGTCAAATCGGGCCTCGTTCCGGGTGACGTCATCGTAGCCGAAGGCGTAGGCCTGCTGCGCGAAGGTACCCCCATCGTAGCCAAGACGCAGGGCGCCGCACCTCAGGCCGCACCGGCAGCTGCCGCCCAAACCGAAACCGAAAAGGAGGAATAACCTATGACACTGAAACATTTTATCGAACGACCCGTACTGGCGTCGGTCATATCCATCGTAATCGTAATCGGCGGTCTGATCGGTCTGGCGACGCTGCCCGTGGAGCAGTATCCCGACATCGCACCCCCGACGGTGATGGTGCGCGCCTCATATCCGGGTGCCAGCGCCGAGACGATCCAGAAATCGGTCATCGTACCGCTCGAGCAGGCTATCAACGGTGTGGAGGACATGACCTACATGACTTCCAGCGCCGCTCTGGGCAGCGCAAGCGTAACTGTCTATTTCCGCCAGGGCACCGACCCCGACATGGCTGCCGTCAACGTGCAGAACAAAGTATCGCGCGCTACGGGACAGCTGCCTTCCGAAGTCACGCAGATCGGTGTGACGACCATGAAGCGACAGACCTCCATGGTGAAGATTTTCTCGCTTTACAGCCCCGACGACACTTACGACGAGACGTTCCTGTCGAACTACTCGAAGATCAACATCGAACCCCGCATCCTCCGTATCGCGGGTGTCGGCGAGGCCTTCACGCTCGGTGCCGACTACTCGATGCGTATCTGGCTCAAGCCCGATGTGATGGCCCAGTACAAACTCATCCCGTCGGACGTGACGGCGGCGCTCGCCGAGCAGAACATCGAATCGGCGACCGGTTCGCTGGGTGAAAACTCGGAGAACACATTCCAGTATACGATGAAATACCGCGGACGTCTGATGACCCCGGAAGAGTTCGGGGAGATCGTACTCGTGGCTCAGGACGACGGCACGATCCTGCGCCTGAAGGATGTCGCGGACATCGAGCTGGGAAGCGAATCCTACGCCTACAAAGGCTACACCAACGGCCATCCGGGCGTCAGCACGATGGTCTTCCAGACCGCCGGTTCGAACGCCACGCAGGTCGTAAATGAAATCGACGCCCTGCTGGCCGAGATCGAAGCCGAACTCCCGAAAGGCGTCGCCATCGCACACCTGCAGAGTGTGAACGACTTCCTCTACGCTTCGATCAACGAGGTAATCAAGACTCTGATCGAGGCCATCCTCCTGGTGGTGCTCGTAGTCTATGTCTTCCTGCAGGATATCCGTTCGACACTTATCCCCACGGTTTCGATCATCGTATCGCTGGTCGGTACGTTCGCCTTCCTCTCGGTAGCGGGCTTCTCGATCAACCTGCTGACGCTCTTCGCGCTCGTCCTTGCGATCGGTACGGTCGTCGACGACGCCATTATCGTGGTGGAGGCTGTCCAGGCGCGTTTCGACGTGGGATATAAGTCCTCCTATATGGCTACCATCGACGCCATGTCGGGTATCACCTCGGCCATCATCACCTCGACGCTGGTCTTCATGGCCGTGTTCATCCCCGTGTCGATGATGGGCGGTACGTCGGGTGTATTCTACACGCAGTTCGGTATCACGATGGCCGTGGCCGTGGGTATCTCGGCGCTGAACGCCCTGACGCTCTCGCCCGCACTGTGCGCCCTCATCCTGAAACCCTACCTCGACGAAAACGGCGAGATGCGCGACAACTTCGCCGCCCGCTTCCGCAAGGCATTCAACTCGGGATTCAGCACCCTGATCAACAAGTACAAGCACGGCGTGCTGCTCTTCATCAAGCACAAGTGGCTGATGTGGTCGACGCTCGGCCTGGCATTCGCCGCACTGATCCTGCTGATGAACAGCACCAAAACGGGTCTGGTGCCCGACGAAGACCAGGGTACGATCATGGTGAACGTTACCACGGCTCCGGGTACTTCGCTCGCCGAAACGCACGTCGTCATGGAGCAGGTTGCGGATCGCATCCAGGCAATCCCCCAGATCAGGGACTTCATGCAGGTGGCAGGTTACGGCATGATCGCCGGCCAGGGCTCCTCCTACGGTATGTGTATCATCAAGCTCAAGGACTGGGAAGAGCGCCCGGACAAGGCAGATGCGGTGAACGCCGTGATCGGCCAGATATACGGACGCACGGCCGACATCAAGGACGCACAGATTTTCGCCGTGGCACCGCCGATGATCTCGGGTTACGGAACCTCGACCGGCTTCTCCATGCACCTGCAGGACAAGTCGGACGGCAGCCTGACGGACTTCTACAACATCTACCTGCAGTTCATCGGTGCGCTGAACCAGCGCCCGGAGATCGAACGTGCCTACTCGACCTTCAACATCAACTTCCCGCAGTATGTCGTAAGCATCGACGCGGCGAAGGCCAAGCGGGCCGGCATATCGCCGAGCACGATCCTCTCGACGCTTTCGGGTTACTACGGCGGGCAGTACGTTTCGAATGTCAACCGTTTCTCGAAAATGTACTACGTGACGATCCAGTCCGACCCGAAATACCGTCTTAACACCGAGTCGCTCAACAACGTCTTCGTCCGCACCAACGGCGGCGAAATGGCTCCCCTGGGCGAGTTCGTGGATCTGCAAAGGGTATACAGCTCCGAAGTGCTGAACCGTTTCAATATGTACAGCTCGATCGCCGTGAACGGAACGGCAGCCGACGGATATTCGTCGGGCGATGCCATCAAGGCCATCCAGGAGACGGCCGCCCAGGTACTGCCGAAGGGTTACGGCTACGACTTCGACGGTATCACCCGGGAGGAAGCACAGACCGGCAGCAACACGACGATCATCTTCGGGATCTGTATCCTGCTGATTTACCTCATCCTGAGTGCCCTGTACGAGAGCTTCCTGCTTCCGTTCGCCGTCATCCTCTCCGTACCGTGCGGCCTGCTGGGTTCGTTCCTCTTCGCCAAGATGTTGGGACTGGAGAACAACATCTACCTGCAAACGGGTATCATCATGCTGATCGGCCTGCTCTCGAAGACCGCCATTCTGATCACGGAGTATGCCTCCGACCGGCGCCGCGCGGGAATGACCCTGACGCAAGCCGCCGTATCGGCAGCCAAAGTCCGTCTGCGCCCGATCCTGATGACCGTCCTCACCTGCGTATTCGGTATGATCCCGCTGGTGCTCTCGCACGGTGTGGGCGCCAACGGTAACATGACCCTCGGTTCGGGCGTCGTGGGCGGTATGATCGTCGGGACACTGGCCCTGCTGTTCCTCGTACCGACACTGTTCATCGCTTTCCAGACCTTGCAGGAGAAAGTCAAGCCCATAGAGTTCGACCCCGATCCGCAGTGGGCCGTACAGGCGGAACTGGAAGAGTGTAAAAACGAGAAAGAGGAGGAATAACAAGATGAAAAAGCTTATTATCATACTGGCCGCAGCGGCCATGACCGGCTGCGGCATCTACAAGCCCTACACCCGTCCCGAGGTGAAAACCGACGGGCTGTACGGCACGGCCGAGACCGCCGACACGACGACGATCGGCAACCTGGGCTGGGAAGAGATGTTCACCGACCCCTACCTGCGGACGCTCATCCGCCAGGGGCTGGAGAACAATACCGACCTGCAATCGGCGCAATGGAGGGTGAAGGAAGCCGAGGCGACGCTTAAATCGGCGCGCCTGGCTTACCTGCCGTCGTTCAACTTCGCACCTCAGGGCAGCATGAGCAGCTTCGACTGGGCCACGCCGGGCAAAACGTACAGTATCCCGGTCACGGCAAGCTGGCAGATCGACATCTTCAACGGCCTGACCAACGCCAAACGCAAGTCCAAGGCGCTCTACCTCCAGAGCAAGGAGTACGAACAGGCCGTGAAAACGCAGTTGATCTCGGGCATCGCAAACCTCTATTACACGTTGCTGATGCTCGACGGGCAATATGAGGTTACCGAGCAAACTGCCGGGAAATGGCGCGAGAGTGTCCGCACGATGCGCGCGCTGAAAGAGGCCGGCATGGCCAACGAGGCTGCCGTAGCGCAGTACGAAGGCAACTGCCTCGCCATCGAGGCTTCGCTGCACGACTTGGAATACCAGATCCGCCAGGCCGAGAACAGCCTTTGTTCGATGCTGGCCGAAGGCCCGCACCCCATCGAGCGCGGCCGCCTCGAAAGCCAGCAGTTGCCCGACGACCTGACTGTCGGCATACCGGTGCAGATGCTTTCGAACCGCCCCGACATCCGCAGCGCCGAATACTCGCTGATGCAATCCTATTATGCCACCAGCGAGGCACGCTCGGCCCTCTATCCGTCGATCACGCTGAGCGGGACGTTGGGATGGACGAACAACAGCGGGGCCCGGATCGTCGATCCCGGGAAATTCCTCTGGTCGGCCGCAGCATCGCTCCTGCAACCCATCTTCAATGCCAACGCCAACCGCGCCCGCGTGAAAATCGCCAAGGCACAGCAGGAAGAAACCAAGCTGGCATTCCAGCAGGCCCTGCTCAACGCGGGCGCCGAGGTCAACAACGCCCTCACGCAGTGCCAGTCGGCCCGCGCGAAAACCGGCCTGCGGACACAACAGATCGAGGCGTTGGAACGCGCCGTGGAGAGCACGGAACTGCTCATGCAACACGGCAGCACGACCTACCTCGAAGTACTGACCGCCCAGCAGTCGCTGCTTTCTGCTCAGCTGAACCAGATTGCGGATCGTTTTGACGAAATCCAGGGTATCGTGAACCTCTACCAGGCTCTGGGTGGCGGACGCGACATCGCAGCGGAGGCGAAATAATGAAAAGGGGAGCGACCAAAGAGGAGATCATCCGCATCACGCAGGAGCTCATTACCCGGAACGGCATCCGTGCCGTCCGGGTGGATGAGATCGCGCAGACGCTGGGAATCTCGAAGCGCACCCTCTATGAAATGTTCGCTGACAAGGAAGACCTGGTGAGCGCCTGCCTCGATTTCATGTGCCACCAACAGCAGGAGCGCATCACGGCTTACAGGAAACGCCGCAGCAGGAGTTCGCTGCAACGGGCTTTCAAACTGGTATACGAATACATCGAACACCTGTATACGGTCGAAAGCAGCTTTCTGTCCGACCTGCGCCACAAGGTGGCCTATGCCGAACATTTCGACGAACACCGGGAATTCTGGCGCAGCGAACTGACCGTACACCTGAACGGGAGCCGCGAAGAAAAGCTCCTGTTGCCCGAAATCGATGCGTCGAGCTTTGCCGACCGGATTCTGGAAACGATCTTCGAAATGCGGATAAACAATGCGACGCGCGAGGAGTCCTACCTCTTTTGCAGGACGATCCTGCGCGGTGCGGCAACCCGCGAAGGGGTCGAGCGAATCGACAGCCACCGATAATTATTCTGTAATACAATGAAAATCCCCGCAGGGCTCTCTCCTGCGGGGATTTTTTCTGTCATAATGGCGGGCGGCAGGCAAAACCCAGAACGAGAATACGGTTGGAATACGGGAAAGGCAAGAGGGGAGGGACGCAAATCCCGCCGTCGGGCATCCGCACAAAAAGGGCCGCACTTGCGAAGTACGGCCCTTTTCAACCATCATATTTAACCTCTGACTAATAGAGCAGGGTTTCGTCGGCTTCGTCCCGATACCATTCCACATGTTCCCGGCCGCCCGATGCCGCCCATGCGTTGAAATAGGTATAGACGTCCCGGATATCGCTGCGTTCGAGCGGATAGCGGAACTCACCCGGGATACACAGCGCCCACATCATGTAGTTGTTCTTCACACCGTCGCCCTTGGTGACGAAATAGCGGTAGGGATCCGACTCCAGGAAGGTATTGCCCGATACGACCGCGAATTGCGTCGGCTTGCGCCCCGGCATGTGGATCTCCGTCTCGCGGGTGAACGTGCCCGAACTCTTCTGGTTCACGACGATGAACGCATTGAGCGCCGACTCGCGGACGGCTGCGGGGTCGACCGGCTGCGCAAAGGTCACCGTCGTCGTGTGTTTCACGGTCGGTATGGCCACGCCCTTGGTCGTATTGATGTAAGTCCCTTCGCCCAGGATCTCCTGCGAAGTGTTGAAAAGCGGGATCACGGCCAGTTCGCTGCCCGATTCCGGGCCGGAGCCCGCAAACGCACCGCGGCCGAAGGTCGTATTGGTGGTCTCCACGCCGGCGACCTCCGAGGTACGAACCTTGTCCAACTGGATGGCAAAGGCATTCAGGTGCGCGGCACCTGCGGCCTTCAGTTCCCAGTTGATGCGGATCAGGCCGACCTTCCCGGTCTCCTTGTCGCTGCGGCGGTCGACGCTTACGACCACCACGACATCGTTCATGTCGTAGTCGCCGATCCACGGCCAGCCGTCCTCAAAGCAGTAGGTATAGGGTAAACCGTTGACCTCGACAAACTCGGGTTCCGGTTCCGGATCGGGCGTTATGGGCTGCCGGCCACCGTTGCATTTGGCTTCGGGGAGCACGACCGTCTGCCTGGCACGCATCACGGCGCCGCCGGTGAGGCTACGCTCGTCGATAACGTATTTCGAATCGGCTGCATTGTCGTACACGACTTCCATCAGCCCGTCGAACTTCGTCCCGTAATAGCGTGAGCTCACGCCTTTCTCGCGGATCACGACCACGGCCATGAGCTGGTCGGCGGCAGCCTGGCTCACGATACGGACATTGCCGCCCGACTTACCGGCATTATACTCGTCCATGGCGAAGATCGAGCCGGCAGCGGCGTACAACTCCGTATTGCTGTTGAAATAGACCTCCTCGGCATCGAGCCCCGCGCCGGATGCAATATAGAATCGGGCACCTTCGGCGGCAATTTCCTCGGCTACGGTATGGCAATTCACATAGAGTGTCCCCCCGCCGCGGGCTTCGAGTTTCTCCATCGAGGCCAAACCTTTCTGGTAAACGACCGAGTTGTTGGTCAAATAGAAAGTCCCGTCGACATCAACGACACCATTCTCGCAGTTAGACAGTTCGGCGTAGGAGTTGAGCTCCAAATCATCGCTCTCTATCTTGCCGTCGTTATAAAGTTTCGCCCGGTTGGTGATTTCCATGTCATCGGCCTCCAATTCTGCGGCGGCACCGTTGTAGAATGCACAGGAATTATTGATGTCGAACGTCCCGTCGACGATGAATTTCCCTTCGTTGACCACGGCCTTGCAGGAAAAGTTCGTTTTCCCGGCCGTAAACTTACCGCCTTCGAAAACGAAAATCGCGGGGTTGGGTGCGTTCTGCTGCATGTTCGCACTTGCTTCACGGATGTACACCTCGCCGCCCGGAAGCACTGCGAGCGTCGCCTGACCGATCGTAACGGAGGAATCGAGCGTCAGTTTGCCCGCCACGTAGAGGATCGGCGAGGGGTTGGGGCTAAAGGTTCCGTTCAGGCCGATATTGCCCGTAACCTCGGCTCCTGCCGGGATATAATACTCCGCAGCTGCAAACGGGGCCCAGCTCGCACCCAGGTCGATCTTGCCGGCAGGCGTACTCCGGATGATGGCCCCCTCGGCGAAATCACCCTCGGCCTTCGCCGCGAGCCGCGGGTAGTCGGGCATCGAACTGTCGGCCGCGGCGCGCGCCATCCCGGCCATCCGGAGTAAGGGCGTCCCGGCTGCGGCCTTCATCCGCGCACCGGCGACGTTCACCGACGCTGCGACCGGTTCCATGGAGACGGCCACCGTACCGTCGGGCAGGGTAGTCTGGACATAAATGTTCCCGATCCCGGCCGGGATCGTCACCGCGGTTCCGAACACGGGGCGGGATGGCGTCACCACACCCATCGCCACGATATTGCCGTCCGAGAGGATCGGGGAGCAATACACGCGGATAACGGCATATTGGGGCGTATTGCCCGTAACACTCGGCATACCGACCGAAATATCCAGGTCGCGGGTCGTTTCCCATTTGAAGTCGGCGGGAACTGCAGACGAGGGCTCCTGCGGTTCGCCGCTGCCGGTGCCCATGTTTTTCTGGCACGAAAAGGCCAAAAACGTCGTTGCAATAGCTGCAACAGCGTAAAGTCGTTTCATAAATTGATATTTTTAATCTATCCCTTGTGCATAGTGCACATTCTTCGACACAAATATAAACATTAATTTTTCAAACCAAAACTTTTCCGCCCTTTTGTTCAACAAAAAAGGTCGAGGTAGCAACTATGGCATGCAAAACCCCGGCCGCTAAACAGTTTTTTGCAAAAAAATCGGGCCGACCGCAAGCATGAGCCGAAAAATTCCTATATTTGCACACAGGAAAACATCCGAAAGCAGAAAATGATTGCCACGACGACATACCACGACACATACGGCGGCTCGCTCCGCAGTATGACCATGGATATGATGTACATGCGCAACCGATTCCGCCGGGTGTAGATTTTCCGTGTATACGAACGACACAATCCGGCTTCAGAGAGGTCGGATTTTTTTTGTAACGACTAAAAAACAGATAGCATGGCTGAGAAAAAATTACGTTTCGAGACATTGCAGATCCACGGAGGGCTGCAACCCGACGATCCCACGGGTGCCCGCGGTGTGGCGATATATCCCACGGCAGCATACCGTTTCAAGAGCTGCGAACACGCGGCCAACCTCTTCGACCTGAGCGAAGGGGGCAACATCTACACCCGGCTGCAAAACCCGACTACGACCGTATACGAGCAACGCATCGCCGCCCTGTACGGTGCCGTGGGGGCGCTGGCCGTCTCTTCGGGCATGTCGGCCATACTCATCGCCGTGCTCTCGCTGGCGGCCGAGGGCGACAACATCGTCGCCTCGCCGTTCCTCTACGGCGGCACCTTCACCCAGTTCCGCATTTCGCTGCGCAGGCTCGGCATCGACTGCCGCATCGCCCGAAGCGAACGCCCCGAGGACTTCGAGGCGCTGATCGACGGACGCACGAAGGCGATCTACGCCGAGAGCATGGGCAATCCCACTTGTACGGTGCCCGATCTCGAAGCACTGGGACAACTGGCCAAACGCTACGACGTGCCCTTCGTCGCGGACAATACGTTCGGTGCCGCGGGCTACCTGTGCAACCCCTTCGAATGGGGTGCGAACATCGTCGTCGACTCGGCGACCAAATGGATCAACGGCCACGGCACGGCCATGGGCGGGGTGATCGTCGACGGGGGCAATTACAACTGGGCCAACGGCAAGTTCCCGCAGATCGACGGCCCGTCGGAAGGGTATCACGGACTGAATTTCCACGAGGCATTCGGCGCGGCGGCCTTCATCGTGAAATGCCGCGTGGACGGTGTCCGCGACCTGGGCTGCTGCCCCTCGCCGTTCGACTCCTACCTGATGACGCTCGGGCTGGAAACGCTTTCGCTGCGCGTGCGGCACGAAGTCGAGTCGGCACGCAGGCTGGCCGAATACTGCCGCAACCATCCCAAAGTGGAGCGCGTGAGCTTCGTAGGCTTCGAGTCGCACCCGAGCTACGCGAACGCGAAGAAGTATTTCCGGTTCGGTTCGTCGGCCGTCTTCACCATCGAACTCAAAGGCACGCTCGACAGCACCGTGCGTTTCGTCGAATCGCTCAACCTGGCGGCACACATGGTCATGATCGGCGACTCGGTCACGGTCGTTACGCACCCGGCATCGACCACGCACAAACAGCTCAGCGACGCAGACCTCGCCGCAGCAGGCGTCACGCCGACCATGCTGCGCATCTCCGTCGGGCTGGAGAATACCGACGACCTTATCGACGACTTCGAACAGGCTTTCGCACACATCGGATAATGGAACCCAGCATTTACAAAGCACCCGGGCCGTTCGTGCTCGAAACGGGGCATACGCTGCCCGAGCTGAGGATCGCTTACCACACCTACGGCAAGCCCAATGCGGCGCATGACAACGTCGTGTGGGTATGCCATGCCCTGACGGCAAACTCGGACGTGGCGGACTGGTGGCCGCACACGGTCGAGGCGGGGTGTTTCCTGGACCCGGCACGCCACTTCGTGGTCTGCGCCAACATCCTCGGGTCGCACTACGGCACCACGGGGCCGCTGCACGTGAACCCGGAAACGGGAAGCCCCTATTACAAGGATTTCCCGCCGTTCACGATCCGCGACATCGTCCGTGCACACCGCCTGTTGGCCGGCGCGCTCGGCATCGGCCGCATCGACACGCTCGTAGGAAGTTCGGTCGGGGGATTCCAGGCCATCGAATGGGCGGTCTTGGAGCCGGAGCGCATCGGCAAACTGATCCTGATCGCCACGGCGGCCAAGGCCTCGCCCTGGACGATTGCCATCGACCAGACCCAGCGCATGGCCATCGAGGCCGACACGACGTTCGGCGAGCCGCGAGACGACGCCGGGATGGCCGGACTGGCTGCCGCACGCGCCCTGGGGCTGCTCACGTACCGGGGTTCGCTGGGATACAACCTCACGCAGCAGGACAGGGAGGAACTCCCCGCAGTACACCGCGCATCGACCTACCAGCAATATCAGGGCGAGAAACTCTGCCGGCGCTACAACGCCTACTCGTACTATGCCATACTCAACGCCTTCGACACCCACGACACGGGGCGCGGGCGCGGCGGGGTAGCAGCCGCCCTCGCACGCATCGAAGCCCGCACGGCAGTGGTCGGCATCACGACCGACATCATTTTCACCCCGGCAGAGATGCGCGAACTGCACGGCATGATCGCCGGAAGCACGTACCACGAAATAGATTCGCCGTTCGGGCACGACGGGTTCCTCGTCGAGCACGGGCAGTTGAACGACATCCTCTATCCGTTCATGAACAATCAATAAACAAGCAGCATATGAGCAAAATCAAAATCGGCCTGTTCGGGTTCGGCGTCGTCGGACAGGGAATCTACCAGGTAGTGCAGAAATCGAAGAACGCCCACGCGGAGATCGTGAAGATCTGCGTCCGCGACCCGGAAAAGCCGCGTAAGGTCGAAGTCGACAAATCCCTCTTCACGACGTCGGCCGACGAGATACTCGACAACAGGGACATCAACCTGATCGTGGAGGTGATCGACCAGGCCGATGCTGCATACAGCATCGTCAAGCGGGCCCTGCTGCGCGGCATCCCGGTCGTCTCGGGCAACAAGACCATGCTGGCGCACCACCTTCCGGAACTGATCGAGATCCAGAAGACGCACAACGTGGCGCTGCTGTACGATGCCTCGTCGTGCGGTTCGATCCCCGTCATCCGCAACCTCGAGGAGTATTACGACAACGACCTGCTGTTAGAGGTGAAGGGCATCCTGAACGGCTCGTCGAACTACATCCTCTCGCGCGTCTTCGACCACGCCGAGAGTTACGACAGCGCCCTGGCGCAGGCGCAGGCGCTCGGCTTCGCCGAAAGCGACCCGTCGTTCGACATCGAAGGCTACGATTCGCTCTTCAAGCTGGTGATCATCACCGTACATGCGCTGGGCACCTACGTCGCCCCGGAAAAGATTTTCACCTACGGTATCTCGACCATCCACGATTCGGACATCCGGTATGCCCGCGAGAAGAACGTCAAAATCAAACTCGTGGCGCAGGTCGTCAAGGTGAGCGACGAACACTTCACGATGTTCGTCATGCCGGAATTCGTGACGCCCTCGAAGTATATTTACAGCGTCGACGACGAGTACAACGGCGTAGTGATCCGCGGCGAGTGCTACGACCGGCAGTTCATGTTCGGCAAGGGCGCCGGGAGCCTGCCCACGGCATCGTCGATCCTGAGCGACATCATGGCCCGCCTGAACAACTACCGCTACGAGTACAAGAAGCAGAACTACATGCAGAAGCCCGACTACACGGCGGACATCACGCTGAAGGTCTACGTGCGGTACAAGGAGACCGACGTGCACGGCATCCTGAATTTTACGAAGGTGCACGAACAGTACACCAGCGAAGACAGCAACTACGTCATCGGCGACATCCAGCTGAGCGAACTGCTCGCCAAACGCGACCGGCTCCGGGGAAAGGACGTGTTCCTGGCCAACATCCCGATTTTCTTCCTGAACCGCGACAACTGACACGACGCGGGCACTGGGCTCCTGCGGGGTGGGACACGCATTCGCTGCGCCACCAAAAGGTCATCACGCAATGGCCTGTGCTCACCGCAGCCCCGAGGAAAACCGCACGGCGGCCTGCCTCAGGAGGGTAAAACCCGCAGTAAAAAGACGATCCCCGGCTCATCCGAGACCGGGGATCGTTCCGTTGCCGCATCCTCGGCTACGGCTATATATCCTTCACGCAGCGCAGCGAGACACCGTTTCCGGCCGGAAACGGAGCAAGCCCGGCTACGATACCGCCAGACGAATAACTCAATGCCTGATAGCCCGAACCGCCGTCTTGCGGGGTACAGCTCATCAAATAGCCTTTGGTTTCAGTAAGATAACGCCCCGTCTCCGAATTCCACATCCCGGCGCTACGGAGCAGGGAGGCATCGTATTCGGGGCTGGCGAGCATCTGTTCGATCTCGGCGCCCGTGGGGACATGCCAGCCCGGCGGACAAATCCCCTGCACCGGGGTGCCGGATGCAGCCGTCGCACCGCCCAGGGCCGTTGTGAAGCTGTAAAGCAACCCCCGTTCCGCGACATATTCGGCGTCGTTCGATCCCGCCGTACCGCGGCAAGGGTACCAGATACCGGTTCCGATCTGGGCACCGTCAGGCAGGTAACGCAGGTTCCGGGTCATCCAGACCCGTCCGCCGATCGTCGCGGTGGGGTAGTCCACACCCCCGTAGGAAAGCGTCCCGGGGTCACCACCCTCGCCGCCGCCCTCACCACCGCCGCCATCACCGCCGCCCCCTTCGCCGCTACCATCGAGCGAACCGCCGTCGCCCCAGTCGACGACTTCGCCGCTCAGTTCCACGTCGATGTCGATATTGGTCACAACGACCGACATGTCGTAGCGTTTCCCGCTTTCGAGCTGTGCCGAAGAGAGGGTTTTGCTGCGGCTCTTTCCGTCACCGGTCGCTACCGTAACCGTCAGGGTGGCCTGCTGCGGCACAAGGATGGCACGGTAGGCGGCATCGGCCGTCACTTCGAACGCCTCGACGTCGGCAGCAGCAGCCCCGCTCTTGGCCGCGGCGGAGGGCACCGTGAAATCGACCACGGCCGTCGGGACGAGTCCGCCGACCGTAACCCCCGTAACCGGGGCGTCGGAATTGTTGGTAAGGACGATCGTCAGCTGCGACATCACATGGTAAAAGAGCATCCCGACAGGTGCCGAAGATGGGGTAACCTCTTTTTTCACCGCGACCAGCAGGTCGGACGATGCACCTCCCGACGTCTGGTCTGTAGCAACGGAAAACTCCGCGGGCATTCCCTGTTCGGAGTAAGGATGGTAGGCCGTGAGCGTCGATTTTTCATTCGAATCGTTATACCACAGCAAATCCGCGGCTGTAAAGGCCGTACCGTCGTAGGTCATCAGGACATTCTGCACGTAGGTTTCCGAACCTTTGGCAATGCTCAGCCCGATGCGGTCGCCGGTATCGAAATGCAATCCCGTAACACGGGTCTGGATCGTCGGCGCGATTTTCACACAAGGCGTACCTGTGTCAGACTTTGAGCAGCCTGCCGCAAGGGCAGCGGCGGCCAAAGCCGTCAGAAGTGTTGTTTTCATCTCGCGATAATCGTAATAGGGTGTGACTTTTCAGCACAAATTTAAACCTTTTTACGTCATTCACAACACTTTCGAACAGTTTTTACAATCAATTCCGGTAATAGGATCCGTCGAGTCCGAGCGTAAAGCTATCCCGGCGCAGGAGTGTGACGACAGCCACGGCCAGCACCAGCACGGCATTGAAAAAGAAGGGGAAGCGGTCGCTGTGCGTCCCGAAAACGTGACGGAAGAGGTCTACGATAAAAGGGCAGACCATCACGGCCAGGTAATTCACCGACATGACGAACGAAAGGGCCAGCGTAGCGGAACGCGGCGGGGCGATGGTCGCCGCCTTGTCGTAAATGACAGGCTGCATGATCCCGTATCCCAGCCCGGTGCAAAGCGCCCCGAAGGCCAGCATCGCCTTGCCGTGGAAAACCCCGACACACAGCAGCCCCACACAGACCAGCACGAGCGCCACGAGGTTGACGTTCCGCTTCAAAGAGCGGATGATGTTGGCGATGAACAGCCCCGGCAGCATGATCGCAAGGAAAAACAGCGAGATCAGCACCCCGGAAAACGAGCTGTCGATCTTGTAGTCGTCGATCAGGAACGAGGCATAGAACGTCACGACCAGCACGGCGTAGGTGACGAAGAAATAGAACGCCATCAGCCCGGCGAGCTTACGGCGGTCGATCATCTTGTGGCGCAATTGGATGCTCTGTTCCGGTTCGGGGACGGAGCGCTGCCGCTTGAGCAGGAACGACAGCGCGAGCGAAATACCCGGCAGGGTATAGACCAGAAAGGGCAGATGCCAGTCCACATTGGCCAGGTAGCCCGTCACGACGGTCGCCAGCACGAGCGTCAGGTTGTTGATCGACGAGCTGTACCCCAGCTGCCGGACACGGTAATCGCCCGTAAAGTAGTCGACCACGAGCCCCGTGGAGAAGGGGATCACCATGCCGGCGCCGATGCCGAGGATGCAGCTGATGACGATGAGCCACATCATGCTCCGGGCGAAGAGGCATGCCACGCCGCTCAGGAAGAAGATCGACAGCCCGACGGCAAGGATCTTGAGCTTGTCCTTGCCGACGGAGAGCTTGCCGGCAAGCAGGACGAAGGGGATGATCAGCAGCGAGGGCAGCGACGTGAGCATCTGTATTTCGAGGTCGGTGGCCTTCGGGAAGATTTTATTCAGGTCGCCGAGGATCGGCGAGATCGCCAGCCCCGGCAGCGAGGCGATTGCCGACACCGACCATATCGCCAGCAGCACCGCCAGCGTAACCGTACCTTTTCCTGTCTTGATTTTCATTGCCAGTGGATTTACACGCCCACACAGCAAGTGTTATACCAAAACAAGGCGGGCCGGCACATGCCGGCCCGCCTTGTCGTATCGGATGGTATTTACTTGCCCTGCTGCTTCACACAACGCACCTGAAGGCCGTTGGCACGGGCATAGGGCGCCGAATCATCAATGCCGGCCGAGGTGTCGAGTTTCTCGAACCAGAAATGGAGCGCCGCAGCCTGCGTGCCGGACACGGCGGTCGTCCAGTAAAGGCCCTCCCAGGGTTGTGCCTCCATGGCGTCGGAACGCACCTTGGGCAGCGGATTGTAGATATTCAGGATCTTGCCGTTGTCGTAGCGGCGGCGTCCGGCGCCAAGGAAGAACGATTCGGCGCTTCCGTCGGTCAGCGTCCAGCCGTATTTCGCCTCGTCGCCCACGGCCGGGGTACCGACGATCCTCAGGTCAGCGAACGCGCCCGAGGGAGCTACGCGCCAGCCGTAGGGGCAGGGGTCGTTGACGCTCTTGTCGGCCACATTGTCGTCCGCCGACCACAATCCATCGGAACGGCCGCTCCAGAGCCAGTCGTTGTCCGTGTCTGCCACACCCGTAATAAAGACGAGCGGGTTCCGGATGGCATATTCCATCGTACCGGTCTCGGCGCTCGACTCGGACATTTTCAGGTAGACGCGACTGCCGCTTCCGCTGTACATCGGGGCACCCGAGCCCTCCGAACCCTGATAGGTATTCGGCCCGATGAACGGGTCTTTGCGTCCCCACTGGTAATATAACCCGTAGGAAGCGAGTATCTTGTCCGTCGTCGAATTGTCGTTGGCCTGGGCTCCGAGGTTGCGGTTCATCAGCGTATAGTCGTTGAAAACGACCGTACCGCCCTCCGCATCGGGGTCGTAATCCGTCGCCCAGATATGCCAGCTCCAGATAAGTTCGTCGTCGGCATTGTAGGCGCCGATCACGGCGTTGCCCTGCTTGATCTTGGTGGCGTCGTCGCTGTCGGCACCGATGTAGAACGACGCCTTGCCGTCCTCGAAGTCCGCATACTGCACGAATCCCGATGCGGTCTGCCATACGACGTCCACATAGGAAGTAGCCAGCAGAGAGCCGTCGCTCTTGCGCGTAGCGTCGATCAGGTAATTGGTTTCGGGCTCCGAGACGATATAACTGTTGGCCACCTCGGCGCTGATGTCCTTCGTCGTCACGATACCGGCGAAGAGC
>NZ_FR893505.1:0-2762 GCF_000435435.1 Alistipes sp. CAG:29
AGGCGGGGTGGACGCCCCGGTTTTACAGCGGAGGATTGTCCGAACACGTTCTGACGGCGACGTTCGGCATCCTGTTCTAAACGATCGAACCAATATTTGTCAAACCAATAATAAAAACCAATTATGAAAAAGCTTTTCTTAATTCTCACCACGGCCCTCTTCGCAGCGGGCTTCGCATCCTGCACCGACGATCCCGAAGAAACGGTCAATCCCGTCGTCGTATCCGAAATCTTGCGCGCGCTCGGCGGCAATGTGCTGGTAAACGTGCCCGAGGAAAATTTCGACGTGAATATTCCCGCCGATGCTGCGTCGTGGGTTCAGATCAATGAAGCCGAATCTTCGGGCAAAGCGCTGGTGCTGTCCGTCGATGAGAACGAAACGGGGACGGAACGTTCGACCGTCGTGAACGTGACGCGGAGCGGCAAGAGCACCGTTCTGGCGACCGTAACCATCAAACAGAGCGACATCACGCTGCAAGCCGGCGAATTCGTGATCGAGGAGATCTACTTCACAGGCACGGCGTTTCCCGAAACGGGAAAGCCTGACAGGTGGCTGGGCGACCAGTACATCAAGATCCGTAACAACTCCGACGAAGACCTCTATGCCGACGGCATGATGCTGATCCTTTCGAGCGGACTCAATTCGGGCATGAACAGCGAGATGATCGAAGGCAAGGACTTCCGCAAGGAGTGTTGTGCGGGCAATGCGTTCTACTGCATTCCCGGCAACGGACAGGATGTGCTGGTCAAAGCCGGCGAGTCGCTGATCGTCGTCAACAACGCCCAGAACCACACCATCGGCAACCCGAACTCGTGGGACGCCACGAAAGCCGATTTCGAGTGGTACGACGTTTCGTCGAACGAGAACTATCTGGATATCGACAACCCCGACGTGCCCAACCTCGACAAATGGTACGCTTCGACATTGACGGTCCAAGTGCTCCACAACCGCGGCTTCAACGCCGTGGCTATCGCCATGCCGCCCGTCGGCCTGACTGCAAAGCAGTTCCTCGCCGAATACCCGCTCGAAGACGCCCAGTATATCTTCCACTCCCCGAACGGCTCGGACTACACGATGCCGCTGCGCAACTGCTACCGCGTGCCTAACGAATGGGTGCTCGACGCCGTGAACACGGGCTGCCGCGACGAATACTACATCGCCCCGTGGGACGCTTCGCTCGACGCAGGTTACGCATGGTGCGGTACGGCCGACGGAGATGCCTACCGCTTCGGCAAGTCGGTGATCCGCAAGACCGGTTCCGACGGCAAACTCATCGACTCGAACAACTCGACCAACGACTTCGAGTCCAATACGAAGGCGTCGCTGATCAAGTAAGCCGGAAGAACGACCATTCTTTATGACCGATTCTGTCATCGAATGCCGCAACCTCACCCATTGTTACGGGGAGCGGCTGATATACAAAGACCTGAGTTTCGAGGTTCCGCGCGGGCGGATCCTCGGACTTTTGGGTAAAAACGGCACCGGAAAAACCACGACCATCAACATTCTGAGCGGCTATCTCCAACCGCGCGCCGGACAGTGTCTGATCTTCGGCGAGGATATCCGCACGATGCGGCCCGAAACCCGCGCCCGGATCGCCCTGCTGATCGAGGGACACGTGCAGTACGCCTTCATGACCATCGAGCAGATCGAACGGTTCTATGCGCGGTTTTATCCCCGCTGGAACCGCGACGCCTATTACGGACTGATGGAAATGCTGAAGGTGGCGCCCCGGCAGCGCATCTCGCGCATGTCGTGCGGACAGCGTTCGCAGGTGGCCTTAGGGCTGATTCTCGCCCAGAACGCCGATCTGCTCGTGCTTGACGACTTCTCGATGGGACTGGACCCCGGTTACCGCCGCCTGTTCGTAGAATACCTGCGCGACTATGCGCAGAGCGAGGAGAAGACCGTTTTCCTTACCTCGCACATCATTCAGGACATGGAAAAGCTCGTGGACGACTGTATCATCATGGATTACGGAAGCATTCTGGTACAGATGCCCGTCGGCGAACTGCTCGGCACGTTCCGGCGATACACCTTCACGCCGGGCGCCGACGTCACGATCCCCGCCGGCGACGGCCTCTACCACCCGAGCGTCGCGAACGGGCGCGCCGAACTCTATTCGTTCGACTCCCCTGCGACGGTACAGGGCGTGCTGGAGCGCGCGGGCATTGTCTGCAGCGACCTGCGCGGCGAAACGCTGAACCTCGAAGACGCTTTCATCGGACTGACCGGAAAATACTAAACCCGAATTATGATCAAAGCCATATTCTACAAAGAGTGGATCAAAATGCGCTGCTTCTATCCGCTGAGCGCATTGTTCCTCTTCGGAGCCACCGCCTATGCGCTGCTGCGCGTCCAACGGGTGATAACCTTCAAGGGTGCGGCGCACGTCTGGGAGGTGATGCTCGAAAAGGAAGTTGTCTTCATCGACATTCTCCAATACCTGCCGGCCCTGCTGGGCGTATTGCTCGCAGTGGTTCAGTTCGTCCCCGAAATGGCCCAGAAACGGCTGAAGCTGACGCTTCACCTGCCCTTTCCACAGTGGAAGATGATTCTGCTGATGTCAGGCATCGGGCTGGGAGCGCTGGCATTGCTGTTCATCGTGCAAACCGCCGTGCTGTGGGGGTACTTCCACGCCCTGCTGGCGCCCGAACTGGTCGCGCGGATTCTGCTGACGGCGCTGCCGTGGTATCTGGCCGGGCTGACGCTCTACCTGCTGACGGCATGGATCTGTCTCGAACCCACATGGAAACGGCGGC
>NZ_FR893505.1:2821-11842 GCF_000435435.1 Alistipes sp. CAG:29
TGCCGGATCTTCTTCCTCTCCGACACCCCGCAGGCCTACGACGGCATGCTGCCGTGGCTGGCGCTGCTGCTGGTATGTTCGCTGTTCTTCCCGCTGCTTTCGGTATACCGTTTCAAGCAGGGATGTCAGGATTAACCCGCAAAACGACAAATCTATGATAAAGAGTATCAAAACCGGAATAATCCTCCTTGCGGCGCTTCTGCTGGCATGGCTGCTGCCGTGGTGCTACGCGTTCGTGTTCGCATCGCCTTCGTGGTCGCCGTTCACGCTCTACAGCTGCGTGACGCACGGATTCGCATCGGTGGATTTCGACCGCGAAAACAACGTCGCCGGACGCGATCTGCAGGGCAACACCTACACCCAGCAGCAGTTCGACAGTATCCTGCCGACGTTCTATTACCGCCAACTCGCCGCCGAAGGGAGGTTTCCGTCCGAAATCGAGGGCGTGGCGGTCGAATCGCGCGACGTGGAGCGCACGAACTTCATGTTCCGCACGTCGCCCGGCGAAATCAACCGCCGCAGACCGACGGTCTATCAACTGCTGGAATCGATGCCCGACCGCATCGATTTAGAACCGGCGACGGACGTGTTCCGCATCACCGGCGAGGGAATCGAGTTCGTCGATATGGAGACCAACACCATCGACCAAAAGAAGAGCGCGGCATTCACCAAAGTCCTGCGGGACAAGGGATTTTCGTTCCCGGCCCGCGTCGTCTCCGGCAACCCCTCGACGCGCAAGCGGTACGACAACGGCTACCTGCTGGTGGACGACGCGCAGCGCGTCTACCACATGAAGCAGGTCCGCGGCCGCCCGTTCGTGCGCCGTACCGACGTTGCGGACTCGCTGCAAATCGGCCAGATTTTCGTCACGGAGTTCGCCGACCGCAAAAGTCTCGGTTTTCTGGTGGACAGCGAAAAGCGTTTCTATACGCTCGGTGCGGAGGATTACAAACTGCACGAGATTCCCGTCGGGAAATTCGGCCCCACACGGGAGAACATGATGATCATCGGCGACATGTTCTACTGGACGGTCACCATCCAAGGCGCCGAATCGAAACGCTATGTCGCCGTGAACGCCCGCGACTATTCACTGGCGGACGAATACCGCCCCGAAGAGAAACCGCAGGCATGGGCCGAGTACGCAAAATACCTGTTTCCCTTCGAACTGTCGTTCACCTCGCCGCTGGACGGCTACGTAAAGCCCCGGATTGCGGAGGTGTCGTTTCAGGCCCTCTGGCTGGGACTCGCGCTCGGCGCGTTCTATGCGCTCATCCGCCGCAGATCGCCCGGCGGACGGCTCTGGCAGACCGTCGGCGTCGTCTTGTTCGGACTCTTCCTCTTCGTCCCGCTGCTGGTATTCGGCACGGCAAAACGATGACAACAAACCCATACGCAAGAGAAGGGCGGACGTTTTCGACGGCCGCCCTTTTATCACACGCAGTTTCCCGGATCAGGTCAGGAAAATAAACAGCAGCGGAATCAGAATCCCCGCGATCAGCTCGACGCCTCCGCGGCCCCGCAATCCTTTCGGGCCGCGCATCATCACCAGCCCGGAAAGCACGATTACGATCAATCCCGCTAAAAAGACATCCGAAAAGACCGTCCACCAGCGCGACGGATTGTAATGCAGCCGGTTCAGACTGCTCAGCACGGGCCGCTTGCGGATCGACTCGTAGACGGCGTGTCCCGACGCCAGATCGACCGTCAGCGAACTGCCGCCCCGGATAAAGACTTTCAACCGGTCCGGTTCGGGAAAGTAATGTTTCAAGTAATTGCCCTCCTCGCCGACGCGCAGGAGCAGTTCCTCGGCCCGCGCACGGATCCACTCCTGCTCGGCGCGCGGTATCTCCTGTGCGAAGACCAGCTCGGTCCGGCGCACCGAATAATCGGAATTGAAATCGCGTTTGTGGTTGAGCATGAAGCCCGAAACCGCATAAATCAGCAGTACGCCCGAAAAGAAAAAGGAGAGGTCGCGGTGAACGGGCCTGCTCCATTTCCTCACGGCGGACATAAACGACCGTGTCCCCATGACGTGCAAAACTTCTTATTTCAAAACTTCATAACTCCCGCCGTCCACATGGTAGAACGAAAGGTATTCCTTGCCTTCTTTGGCTTTGCGGTCGGCGATACGGGCACGGAAGTCGGCGATACGCTTTTCGGTGCTGCTGGCAACCGATTCGCCGCGGGCCTGATGTTCGGCGCTGCATCCGGCTTCGCCCTCGCCGTGCTGCCGGGCGATCTGGTCCTTGAGCCGCAGCTCCCACTCGGCAAGGTAAGCCTCGTCGATCCGGTCTTCGACCAGCGTGCCCGTCACCCGCACGACGTTGTTCACGCATTCGGGCTTGAAGCTGCCGATCTTCTCTCCGGCTTCAATGCGGATCACCTGCGTATCGTCGGTTCCCATTAGGAAAATCTTGCGGCCCCCGTGGCGGCAGATATGCGTGCAGACGCCCTCGACCGTCACCTTGCCGCCGGTCAACTTCTCAGCATCGGCGAGCAGGTTATCGACCTCCATGACGGAACTCTGCGTTTCTGAGGTTTGAGTCTCCGAAGCGTTCTTTTTATTCGGGTTCCCGCCGCACCCAGCAAGGAAAAATACGGCGGCTGCAAGCGCCGCACAATAAACGAAATGTCTCATAATCGGTTTGAATTTTTTCTTCGTTTTCCGCATTCGGCGCAACGGGCCGTCCCGCAGCGTCTCGGCAGATTTTAGTAATACAAAGAAACGACATTACGCCGGGAACGGCAATACCTAATTTTAGGGGTTTTCAGGAGCCGCAATACCTTTATAGATGGATAGCGGCCGCTCCGAGACCGGGGTTTCAACGCTCCGTGATCTTATAATCTTCGCCCAGCACCCGCTGCAATTCGGCCAGCTCCGGCTCCCGCCCAGTGAATTCGACCGTCGCGGCAGGAGGATCGAGAGTAACAACGGCACGGAGACCTTCGATGCCGTTCAGGGCCTTTTCGACATGCATCCGGCAGTGGTTGCACATCATTCCTTCGATACGATACTCTTTTTTCATGGCTGTTTGTTTTTTGGTTATAAATTCTGTATTTATTTTATGGACGGCTTTCGTGCCGAGCCGTTTTGTACTCAGCTGCAGGCTATTGGCCACAACGCTCACACTACTCAGGGCCATGGCGGCCCCGACGAGCATCGAATTGAGCAGAAACCTGGTCAGCGGATAGAGCACGCCAGCGGCGACAGGCACGCCGATCAGGTTGTAGATAAACGCCCAGAAAAGGTTCTGCCGAACGGTGCGCACGGTCGCGGCCGAAAGGCGGACCGCCGCGGCGATCTTCGTCAGGTCGGACGAAAGAATCGTGACCTTCTCCACGTCGATCGCAATGTCGCTCCCCTGCCCCATGGCAATGCCCAGATCGGCCTGCGCCAGCACCGCACTGTCGTTGATGCCATCCCCGACCATTGCGACACAGCGACCATGGCAGCGAATTCTTTTGTCATAAGAAAATTGCAAAAACTATCGGTACAAAAGTCTGTTTTGTCGATTCATATGCTTCCCCTGACAGAAAAGGGGCAATTGAAAATCAGAATAAACCATCAGGCAATATATACTGAATGGGGCAGATTTCTTTGTGTTAACGGAAGAGTTTATTAAACAAGTGCAATACAATGAACAGAAGACATCGGGAAAATTAAAATTTTCTTCGTCTAAAAAAGTTCTTTAAACTAATTTCTTAAAATTGCACTCGCCGGTTGACCCTGCCTAATTTGCCCATCTCGAAAATTTTTCGTATCTTGCGATAGGTTATTTGAAATGCGGTATTTGAGCGCAAGAAGCTGAAAACAAACCGTTGCCTTCTCGTTACCTACTCTCCTATACAAAAATGCAACTACCATATAAATCAAGTCGTTACATTACTTTAATCCCGCACCCCGTGCGAGGTTCCGCATTTCCATAATCCGGGGCTGTTTACAGCCGTGCTTTGATGGCTTTCGATGCCTCCTCGTAGCCCGGCTTGTCCAGCAGGGCGAACATATTTTTCTTGTACGCCTCCACGCCGGGCTGGTCGAACGGGTTTACGCCGAGGATGTAACCGCTGATGCCGCAGGCCTTCTCGAAGAAGTAGAGCAGCGAACCGATGGCGTGTGCGTCGATTGCGGGGATTTCGACGCGGATGTTGGGCACCCCGCCGTCGACGTGTGCCAGCTGCACGCCCAGCTCGGCCATGCGGTTGACCTCCGAAATGCGTTTCCCTGCGAGGAAGTTGAGGCCGTCGAGGTTTTCGGCCTCGGCCTCGATAACCACCTCGTGGGCGGGTTTGGCAACAGAAATGATCGTTTCGAACAGCGTGCGTTCGCCGTCCTGAATGTACTGTCCCATCGAGTGCAGGTCGGCCGTCAGCGTGACGCTGGCCGGGAAGATACCCTTGCCCTGCTTGCCTTCGCTCTCGCCGTAGAGCTGTTTCCACCACTCGTTGATATATTGCAGCTTGGGCTCATAGGAGCCGAGGATTTCGACCTTCTTGCCGCCGTTGTAAAGTTCGTTGCGCACGGCTGCATAGACCGCCGCCGGGTTCTGTCCGAAAGGCGTGCCGTCGGCCGTCGCACGCTCCATCTCCTGCGCTCCGCGCACCAGTGCCGCGATGTCGACGCCGGCGGCGGCCAGGGGCAGCAGGCCTACGGGCGTGAGCACCGAGAAGCGGCCGCCCACGTCGTCCGGGATGACGAACGTCGGATACCCCTCGTTGGTGGCGAGCGTTTTCAGAGCGCCGCGCGCCTTGTCGGTGATCGCCACGATCCGTTCCGCAGCCTCCTTTTTGCCGTAGCGCTTTTCGATCTCGGCCTTTATCAGGCGGAAGGCGATGGCCGGTTCGGTCGTCGTGCCCGATTTCGAAATCACGATGGTGGCGATCGAGTGCTCCTTTACGGCTTCGAGCAGTTCGTAGGTGTAGTCTTCCGAAATATTCTGGCCAGCGAAGAGCACCACGGGAGCCGTCTGCTCCTTGTGCAGGAATCTGAACGGGTCGCTCATGGCTTCGAGCACGGCCTTGGCGCCCAGATACGAACCCCCGATGCCGATGCAGATGATAACCTCGGCCTTTTCGCGGAGTTTCGCGGCTTGTTTTTCGATGGCTTCGATTTCTGCCGCCGAGATCGACGACGGGAGGTGTACCCAGCCCAGGAAGTCGTTGCCCGCGCCTTTGCCCGATTCGAGCAGGGCGTTGGCGGCCTGTGCTTTGGCCTGCATTTCGGCCGAGACCGCAATGCCGGTTTTGGAGATGTCTAATTTAATCGTTTCCATGTTATCGTCAGATTAATTTGGTTGTCAGTTCTTTCATGCACTTGCGGGCCGATGCGCCTTCGTAGAGGACTTTGTAGACCATGTCGGCGATCGGCATGTCGACTTTGTGGCGGGCGTTGATGTAGCGGATGCAGTCGGCCGCGAAGTAGCCTTCCGCCACCATCGTCATTTCGTTGAGGGCGCTTTTGACCGTGCATCCGTGGCCGATCAGAAGTCCCAGCCGCCGGTTGCGGCTGTATACCGAGTAGCAGGTCACCAGCAGGTCGCCCAGGTAGCCCGATACGAGCGTGTCGCGTTCCGCGGGGTAACTCTCCTCCAGGAAACGGCGCATCTCGCCCGCGCTGTTGGCGATCAGCACCGCCAGGAAGTTGTCTCCGTAGCCCAGTCCCACGGCGATGCCGACCGACAGGGCGTAGATGTTCTTCAGGATGGCGGCATATTCGATGCCGTAAAGGTCGGTGGAGTAGCTCAGGTGTATGTAGTCCGTGGCGAATTTTGCGCCTAACGACCGTGCGTTTCCGGGATCGGTGCAGACGACCGTCAGGTAGGAAAGCTTTCCGCGCGAAACCTCCTCGGCGTGCGACGGGCCCGTGAATATGCCTATCTGTTTGTAGGACAGCCGGTAATGGTCGTGGATATACTCGACGATGGTCTTGTAGTCGCCCGGGACGATGCCCTTGATGGCCGAAACGACAAACTTGTCCTTGAGCGAAACGGTCAGCGGTTCGAGGAAGGTCTTGAGGTAGGCCGAGGGGGTGGCCAGGATGAGGATGTCGGCTTCGCGGACGATCCCGTCCAGGTCGTCGGAGGGGGCGATGCGGTCGCGGTCGAACTCCATGTCGCTCAGGTACCGGGGGTTGCGGCCTTCGGTGAGCAGCCCTTCGAGCACTTCGGGATTGCGGACATACCAGCCTACGCGGGTTTCGTTGGCCGTGAGCAGTCCCACGATGGCCGTTGCCCAGCTGCCGTAGCCTATCACGGCGCAGCGGGTCTCATTTCCGATTTTATATTCCATGTGCGGATCGATTGTTTCGCAGGACAAATGTAATCAAAAAAAATAATAAAAAAATGTAAAAATATCCCTCGCTTTTTGCTACCTTTGTCCGGATATGTAACCTTTTCGCGCCGGTTCGGGCGGGGAGGGGTTTATGGAGTTGATTATAAAATGATTAGGAAAAATAATAGTTGGGTGTGACATTATGGGACTTTTTTCACTGACACAGGAGCTGGCCATCGACCTCGGAACGGCCAACACGCTGATAATCTATCACGGCAAGGTCGTTGTCGACGAACCGTCGATCGTGGCCCTCGACGTGCATACGGGCAAGGTGGTCGCCATCGGCCACCAGGCGCGCCAGATGCACGAAAAGACCAACCCGAACATCAAGACGATCCGGCCGCTGAAGGACGGCGTGATCGCCGATTTCAATGCCACGGAGCTGATGCTGCGCGGCATGATCAAGAAAGTCAAGACCTCGGGCAGCCTTTTCGCCCCCTCGCTGCGGATGGTGATCTGCATCCCGTCGGGATCGACCAACGTCGAGATACGTGCCGTGCGCGATTCGGCCGAGCACGCCGGAGGCCGCGAAGTCTACATGATCTACGAACCGATGGCCGCGGCGCTGGGTGCGGGCCTCGACGTCGAGGCGCCCGAAGGCAACATGGTCATCGACATCGGCGGCGGTACGTCGGAGATCGCCTGCATCTCGCTGGGCGGCATCGTCTGCTCCGAGTCGATCAATACGGCCGGCGACGTCTTTACCAACGACATCCAGAGCTATGTCCGCCAGCAGCATAATATCCGTATCGGCGAACGCACGGCCGAAGCCATCAAGTGTTCGATCGGTGCCGCTGTCTCCGACCTGGAGGAGGAACCCGAGGATTTCGTGGTCACGGGGCCCAACATGCTGACGGCCTTGCCGCAGACTGTTTCGCTCAGTTACAGCGAGATCGCCTATGCGCTCGAGAAGTCGCTCACCAAGATCGACGCGGCGCTGATGAAGGTGCTCGAATCGATGCCCCCCGAGCTGTATGCCGACATTGTGAAGAACGGTATCTACCTGGCCGGCGGCGGCGCCCTGATCAAGGGGCTCGACCGGCGCCTGGGCGAAAAGACGGGCATTCCGTTCCACGTCGCGGAAGACCCGCTGCGCGCCATTGCGCGCGGTACGGGCATCGCACTGAAGAATATCAACCGCTTCTCATTCTTGATGAAATAGTTGCGGCCTGTCCCCGCTTTGCCGGGACGGGAGTGTGTAGTCACATAAACGGATTGCGGGCCCAGTGTCCGCAATCTCAAATTAACGAGAAACCTTGCGCAAGCTCTTAGAGTTTATCCGAAGCGTCTATGTCGTGGTGCTGTTCGTGGTGCTCGAGGCAATAGCCATCAGCTATTACGCCCACTCGACCTACTACACCCAGGCACGGTTGCTGGCACGTTCCAACCAACTGGTCGGGGGCGTCCACGGGCTGTTCGCGGGTGTCCGGCACTATTTTTCGCTCGGGCGCGAGAACCGTGAGCTGCTGGCGCATGTCGCCCGGATGAAGGAACAACTGGCAATGTACGAAGAGGCCGAGACCGCGGCCCGGCTCGACGGCTACATGCAGGATATCGGGGTTTCGAAATACCGCATCATGACCGCTTCGGTAACGTCCAATACGGTCAACCGGGCACAGAACCTGATCGTGCTCAACCGCGGCCGCCGCGACGGGGTCGCCGAAGAGATGGCCGTGCTGTCGTCCGACGGGGCCATGGCGGGGTATGTCGTCGACTGCACGGAGCGCTATGCCGTGGCGATGTCGGTGCTCAACACCTCGTTCCGGGCCAGCGGCAAGCTCGCCGGCTCCGATTATTTCGGCTCGATCTACTGGGACGGGGGCGACCAGCATACGGTGGTGCTGGACGAGTTGTCCAAGTATGCCGACCCGCAACCCGGGCAGGAGGTCGTGACGACCGGGTTTTCGCAGTATTTCCCGGCCGACGTGCTGATCGGCTGGGTCGAGAGTGCCCATCTGAACGAGACCCGTACGGCTTACAGGGTGCACGTGCGGCTGGCGGCCGAGATGACGCGCCTGACGGACGTGATCCTCGTCGAGAACCGCGACCTCACGGAGGTGCGCGAATTGCAAAACAGTGAGAAAGTAGAACAACATACCCGACAGAACAGATAGATGCACAAGACGCTCCCATATCTCGCACTCTTTGCCGTTGTGGTGCTCTTGCAGGTTTTCCTTTTCGACAACCTGTCCATCAGCATTTACCTCAATCCGCTTGTCTACGTGGCTTTCATCGCCCTGCTGCCGCTCGACACGCCGCCTGTCGTGCTGCTGTTGTCGGGGCTGGCCACGGGTGTTACGATGGACTTGGCCATGGGGGCTGCCGGTGTGAACACCATCGCCACGCTGCTCATCGCCTTTGCCCGCCCGACGCTGCTCGGGCTGCTGTACTCCCGTGACGATATTCGGGAGGGAGGCATCCCCAGTACCGGACGGCTCGGGAACCGGGTCTTCCTGAATTACCTGATCGTGCTGGTGCTGGTGCACCATGCCGTATTTTTCTCGCTGGAAGCACTTTCGTGGGCGCATATCGTGCGCACGATCGTGCGTACCGTGGCGAGCGGTGCCGTGTCGGTGGCCTTCATCTGGGTCATCGCCCGCATCTTCACCGCCAAACTCCCCGTCCGCATATGAAAAGTTCCGAGGGCTTCGTGCGGATGCGTACCTTGCAGGGGGTGGTGCTTTTCATCTTCCT
>NZ_FR893505.1:11858-31344 GCF_000435435.1 Alistipes sp. CAG:29
CACCTCCCTCCTGATCGCCGGCCGCCTGGCCTATATCCAGCTTGTCGATTCGAAATACAACGAACTGGCCAAGGCCAATGTGCTGCGCCATGTGGTGCAGTACCCGCCGCGCGGCGAGGTGTTCGACCGCAACGGCGAATACCTGGTTCAGAGCCGCGAGTGCTACGACCTGATGGTGATTTACAGCGAGATCGACAAGCATGGGTTCGATACCGTGCGCATGTGCGACGTGCTGGGACTTTCGCGCGGGAAACTCGAAAAAGAGCTGGCCAATGCCCGGATGCGCCCCCGTGCGCCCCGCGTCGTGACCAACTATATTTCGAAAGAGGACAAACTCCGTTTCGATGAGTGCAATTTCCGCGGTTTCTATACGGTTTACCGCACCGTCCGCCGTTATCCGCGTAAAATCGGCGGTAACCTGCTGGGGTATGTGAGCGAGGTGAATGCCGATTACCTCAAGCGGAATCCCGAATATAAGATCGGCGATTACGTGGGCATGGGCGGCGTGGAGTCGGCCTACGAACCGTTGCTGAGGGGAACGAAGGGGGTGAAGATCCAGGAGATCGACACCCACGGGGCCATCAAGGGCTCCTACATGAACGGCGTTTACGATTCGCTGCCCGAGCCCGGCAAATATATCGTCAGCACCATCGACGCCCGCCTGCAACTGCTGGGCGAAGAACTCATGCGCGGCAAGGTCGGGGCGGCCGTGGCGATCGAACCTTCCACGGGGGAGATCCTGATGATGGTTTCCTCGCCGACGTACGATCCCGACGAGCTGGTGGGGCGCGAGCGCGGCAACAACTACATGAAGATGCTGGGCAACAAACGCCAGCCGTTGTATAACCGTGCCGTGAGGGCCAAATACCCGCCGGGTTCGACCTTCAAGCTGGTGCAGGGCCTGATCGGTTTGCAGGAGGGGGTACTCCGGCCGTCGGATCTGCATGTCTGCCACGAGGGCTACCAGGCGGGGCGCCGGCGTATGAAGTGCCACTCGCACGCTTCGCCGCTCGACCTGCGTTTCGCCGTGGCGACTTCTTGCAACGCCTATTTCTGCTATGTCTTCCGTGATATCCTGGACAATCCCAAATACGGGAACGTCAAGGAGGGGTACGATGCCTGGAAAGAGTATGTCGAGAGCTTCGGTTTCGGCCGCAAGCTGGGTTCCGACTTCCTCGACGAGCGCGACGGGTATGTCCCCGACCGGGGCTGGTACGACCGCCAGTACCGCGGGTCGTGGAATTCGCTGACGGTCATTTCGCTCGCCATCGGGCAGGATGCGCTGGGCTGCACGCCGTTGCAGCTGGCCAACCTCGCGGCCATCGTCGCCAACCGCGGTTATTACTACATCCCGCATATCGTCAAGAAGGTCGAGGGGCGGGATTCGCTCGACCGCCGTTTCTACGAGCGCCATTATACGAAAGTCGACCCCAGGCATTTCGAGCCGATCGTCGAGGGCATGTGGCGGGGCGTCAACGTCGGCGGCACGTCGATGCTGGCCCGGCTCGAAGGGCTCGATGTCTGCGGTAAGACCGGTACGGCCGAGAACCCCCGCGGGCGCGACCACTCGACCTTCCTGTCGTTCGCACCGAAGGACAACCCGAAGATCGCCATTTCGGTCTATGTCGAGAACGGCGGGTTCGGCGCCTCGGCGGCGCTGCCCATCGCCAGCCTGCTGGAAGAGTATTACCTGACGGATACGATCCGCCGCCCGGTATTGCTGGATTATGTCAGGAACATGACCATAAATTACCCCGCGTATGACCGCTAACCGCCATAACAGTATCTTCTACGGTGTCGACCTCTGGACAGTCCTGCTCTATGTCCTGATCGTGATGGCGGGGTGGGTGTCGATCACTTCGGCCTCGTACGACGAGGGTACGGCCGATGTCTTCTCCTTTTCGCACTTCTACATGAAACAGCTGATGTGGATCGGCGTGGCATGGACTACGGCGGTCGTCGTGCTGTTGCTCGACGACCGGTTTTACCATATGTTCGCTTACCCGGCCTATTTCGCGGGCCTTGCGCTGTTGGTCGGTGCGTTGCTGTTCGGCCGGGAGGTCAACGGAGCCAAGGCGTGGTTCGAGTTCGGGTCGTTCCGCATGCAGCCGGTCGAGTTCGTGAAGATCGCTACGGCATTGGCGCTCGCCCGCGTGATGAGCGCCTATTCGTTCTCGATCAACCGGCCGGGCGACCTGTTCAAGGTCGGGATGGTGATCTGCGTCCCGCTGTTTATCATCATCCTGCAGAACGATACCGGTTCGGGCATCGTGCTCGGGTCGTTCCTCTTCGTGCTCTACCGCGAAGGGCTCAACAAGTGGCTCTGCATCCCGGCGCTGCTGATCGCCGCGCTGTTCATCTTCTCGTTCCTGCTTTCGCCCATGACGATGCTCGTGTCGATCATTCTGGTCTGCACCCTTTCGCAGGCGATGATGAACGGCCACTGGCGCCAATGCCTCGTTTACCTTGCCGCACTGGCCCTGGGGAGCATCCTGCTCTGCATGGCGATGGGGCTTGTCGCGCCGGGCTTCATGGATCTGCATGCCTGCCTCTTGACCGTGACGCTGCTGTCGCTGGTCTGGGTGGTGGTTTATGCCTACCGCACCAACCTGAACAATATCTTCATTACGGTCGGGCTGTTCCTTTGCACGGTGGTTTTCCTGCCTACGACCAACTATATTTTCAATTCGATCCTCAAACCCCACCAGCAAGACCGTATCCTGAGCTTCCTGGGCATCATCAGCGACCCGCTGGGGACGGACTACAACGTCAACCAGTCGAAGATCGCCATCGGCTCCGGCGGCTTTCTGGGAAAGGGCTTTCTGCAGGGTACGCAGATCAAGTACGGGTTCGTGCCCGAGCGGCATACCGACTTCATCTTCTGTACCGTGGGCGAAGAGTGGGGCTTTGTGGGGACGATGGTCGTGCTGGCGCTGCTGTGCCTGCTGATCCTGCGCCTGATGCGCATGGGCGAGCGGCAGCAGGAACCTTTCGGCCGCATTTACTGCTATTGCGTGGCGGCCATCCTGCTGTTCCATGTGCTGGTGAACGTGGGGATGACCATCGGGCTGATGCCCGTCATGGGGATCCCGCTGCCGTTCATGAGCTATGGCGGCTCGTCGCTCATTGCCTTTACAATACTGTTGTTCATTGCCGTACGGCTCGATGCGTCGACGCGGCAATTCTCCCTGAATAATAAATTCTGACACACATGATCCGTTACAATCCCCGGGGTTTGTCTCCGAACGAGGTCGCCGAGAGCAGACGGCAGCACGGCGACAATGTCATTACGCCGCCGAAGGACGATTCGGTATGTAAACTGCTGGCCGATAAGTTCCGCGACCCGATCATCCGCATCCTTCTGCTGGCTGCGGTGCTCTCGCTCGCCATCGGTTTCGTGCATAAGGATTTCACCGAGTCCATCGGTATTATCTGTGCGATTATTTTAGCCACTTGCGTCGGTTTCTGGTTCGAGTGGGATGCCATGCGGCGTTTCCGGCGGCTGAACCAGGTCAACGACGATATTCCGGTCAAGGTGATGCGCGACGGTGCGATGCACGAAGTCCCGCGCCGCGACGTCGTGGTCGGGGACGTGGTCTACATCGAGAGCGGCGAGACGGTGCCTGTCGACGGCGAGTTGGTCGAGGCCGTGTCGCTGAGGATCAACGAATCCACGCTCACGGGCGAACTGGAAGTTGACAAAACGGTGGACGAGGCGCATTTCGACCCCGATGCCACCTATCCGTCGAACGTCGTGCTGCGCGGCACTACGGTCGCCGACGGTTACGGCGTGATGGTCTCGACGGCCGTGGGCGATGCGACCGAAGCCGGGCGCGTTACCGAACAGGCGACCGTCCAAAGCGAAGAGCAGACGCCGCTCAACCGCCAGCTGACACGCCTTTCGAAACTGATCGGCCGTGCGGGCATCGTGCTTTCCATCGCTATTTTCTGCGTCATGCTCGGCAAGGCGATCTTCATCAACGGGTTGCTCGAAGGCGACTGGCTCGCCATCTCGCAGCACGTGCTGCACATCTTCATGGTTTCGGTGGCGATCATCGTGATGGCCGTTCCCGAAGGGTTGCCCATGAGCATCACGCTGTCGCTGGCCATGTCCATGCGGCGGATGCTCAAGACCAATAACCTCGTGCGGCGCATGCATGCCTGCGAAACGATGGGGGCGGTGACGGTGATTTGTACCGACAAGACCGGAACGCTGACCCAGAACCGGATGCACGTGCAGGAGTTGGTGCGCTACGACGCGCTGCCGATGCACGATTTCGCCGAGATCGTAGCCGCCAATTCGACGGCCTTCCTCGATGTTTCGGGTGCCGTGATCGGCAATCCGACCGAAGGGGCGCTGCTCGAATGGCTGCACGCGCAGGGCGAGGACTACGAACCTCTGCGTGCGGGTGCGAAGATCGTCGACCGGCTGACCTTCTCCACCGAGCGCAAGTATATGGCGACGATTATCCAGAGCGGTATTTCGGGCCGCCGGATCGTTTGCGTGAAGGGTGCGCCCGAAATCGTGCGTGCGATGTGTGCGCCGGACGGGAAAGACGAACAGGTGGCGGAACAGCTGCTCGGGTTCCAGGGGCGGGCGATGCGTACGCTGGCCGTGGCATGGGCCGAGACGGCCGAGGACGATTGCCAGCGGGCTGTCGCCGCGGCGCAGCTTCATTTTGCGGGTGTTGCGGCTATTTCCGACCCCGTGCGCGAGGATGTCCCCGAAGCTGTCGGGCGTTGCCTGAAGGCGGGGATCGACGTCAAGATCGTCACGGGCGACACCCCGGCTACGGCGCGTGAGATCGCCCGCCAGATCGGCCTGTGGAACGACGCCCGGGATACCGACCGCAACCACATGACCGGTACGGAATTCGCCGCGATGAGCGACGAGGAGCTGCTCGGCCGCGTACAGGAACTGAAGATCATGTCGCGTGCCCGGCCGCTCGACAAACAGCGGCTCGTGCGCCTGTTGCAACAGTGCGGCGAGGTGGTGGCCGTCACGGGCGACGGTACGAACGACGCCCCGGCGCTGAATTTCGCCAATGTCGGGCTTTCGATGGGTTCCGGGACGTCGGTGGCCAAGGATGCCAGTGACATCACGCTGCTCGACGACTCGTTCGCTTCGATCGCCACGGCTGTGATGTGGGGACGCTCGCTATACCGCAATATCCAGCGTTTCGTACTGTTCCAGCTCACGATCAACTTCGCGGCGATCCTGATCTGCTTCGTCGGCGCGGTGTTCGGTACGGACATGCCGCTTACGGTGGTGCAGATCCTGTGGGTGAACATCATCATGGATACCTTCGCCGCGATGGCCATGGCCTCGCTGCCGCCGAACCCCGAGGTGATGCTCGAAAAACCCCGTCCGCGCAATGAATTCATCATTACGCGCGCCATGGCGCGCACGCTTTTCACGTGCGGCATTATCATGGTCGCGGTATTGCTGGGCATGCTGTTCTGGTGGACGATCACGACCGGCGGGCTGACCGTGCGCCAGCTGACGGTCTTCTTCTCGACGTTCGTATTCCTGCAATTCTGGAATATGTTCAACGCCAAGGGTTTCGAAACACGCCATTCGGTCTTTTCCTGCCTGCGCGGGTGCCGTGAATTCTTCCTGATCCTGTTGGCCATCGCCGTGGGGCAGGTGCTCATCGTCGAATTCGGCGGCGAGGTTTTCCGAACCGAACCGCTGGCATGGCGGGAGTGGGCAGTCATCATCGGCAGTACGTCGCTGATTGCAATCGGCGGCGAGATCGTCCGGGCCATAGGCCGCAGGCGTTAAACGGATGCTCTGCCGCTCTTGCCGCAACTGAGGCTGACAGGGCCGTAAGCACTATGTTCTGAGTACTCAAAGCTCGAAAAATAAATGGAAGCGAATCTCCTTCAACAGAAGATTCGCTTTTTTGTTTTGGATATTTTTGTGTTTCGCGGAAAAAACGTATATCTATCCTGTGATCTGTCAGGATTGCACACATACGACCATGTGCCGAAAACCGGCTTATCTGTGAAAACCGTGGCGCGGAATATTTGGGTGCAGGAGCGTAAAGTAATGGCGAAAAATGAAGAGACCGAAAATGAGAATCATTTTCGGTCTCTATTATAGAAAATTAATTTACAGGACGCCCTGTTCGACCATCGACTTGGCAACCTTCATGAAACCGGCGATATTGGCGCCCTTCATGTAGTTGATGTAACCGTCCTTCTCCGTGCCGTATTCGAGGCATGCGTGATGGATGGACGACATAATCTGGTGCAGCTTGGCATCGACCTCCTCGGCCGTCCAGTTGAGTTTCTGTGCGTTCTGCGTCATTTCCAGACCCGACGTGGCGACGCCGCCGGCATTCACGGCCTTGCCCGGGCCATAGGGAATCCTGGCTTCGATGAAAGCGTCGATCGCCTCGGGGCGGCAGCCCATGTTCGAAACTTCGGCCACGACCTTCACGCCGTTGGCCAGCAGTTTGCGGGCATCCTCGCCGTCGAGCTCGTTCTGCGTGGCGCACGGCATGGCGATGTCGACCTTGACTTCCCACGGCTTCTTGCCCGCGAAGAACTGGGATCCGGGGAATTTCTTGGCGTAGGGTTCCACGACGTCGTTGTTCGATGCGCGGAGTTCGAGCATATAGGCGATCTTTTCGGCGTCGAGGCCTGTGGGATCGTAAATGTAGCCGTCGGGGCCCGAAATCGTCACCACTTTGGCGCCCAGCTCCGTAGCCTTCGTCGCCGCGCCCCAGGCCACGTTGCCGAAGCCCGAGATGGCGATGGTCTGGCCCTTGATGTCCATGCCGGCTTTTTCGAGCATCTGGCGCAGGAAATAAACGGCACCGAACCCCGTGGCCTCGGGACGGATCAGCGAACCGCCGTAGGTCATGCCCTTGCCGGTCAGTACGCCCGTGTTCTCGCGTGCCAGTTTACGGTACATGCCGTAGAGGTATCCGATTTCGCGGCCGCCCACGCCGATGTCGCCCGCCGGGACGTCGGTCTGGGGCCCGATATGGCGCCACAGCTCGACCATGAAGGCCTGGCAGAAACGCATCACCTCACGGTCGGATTTGCCCTTGGGGTTGAAATCCGAGCCGCCTTTCGCACCGCCCATGGGCAGCGTCGTCAGCGCATTCTTGAAAATCTGTTCGAAACCGAGGAATTTCAGGATCGAGGGATTCACCGAGGGGTGGAAACGCAGGCCGCCCTTGTAGGGGCCGATTGCGTTGTTGAACTGGATGCGGTACCCGAGGTTGACCTGGACATCGCCCTTGTCATCGACCCAGACCACCTTGAAGGTGAAGATACGGTCAGGCTCCACGATGCGTTCTGCAATGCGGTTGGCCTCGAATTCCGGATGCTGGTTGTAAGCCTCCTCTACCGTCATGAGAACTTCGCGCACGGCTTGCAGGTATTCGCTTTCGCCGGGGTGCTTGCGCTCAAGTTCCGCCATCAATTTGTTTACGTCCATATTGCCTGAAGTTTTAAAAGGTTGTTTCTTTATTACAAATATAATATTATTTCTTATAAATTGTAACTTCGGGGCGAATTTTTCCGCGGAATTATTATTTATCGCCCTCTTCCTTGACGATACCCTTGTTCGAGCGCCCGTCGATGCAGACCCACAGGGGTTTTTCGAAACGCACCTGCCGCAGGAACATTCCCTCGTAGACCGCGCGGCGGCCGTCGAGTTCCCCTTCGCGGAAAATACCGTCGCCGCGGAAGGGATTGATCGTCAGGTAACCCACGCCCAGCGAGGTGACGTTCTGGAAAAAATGCGTGCCCTGCGACGGTTCGACCTCGAACTTCTCGATGCCGCATTCGACGATCACCTTCGCTTCCGAGATGTGGTTCCATTTCACGGGGACGCCCAGAAACGCGTCGGAAGAGCCCCAGCGGCCGGGGCCGACGAGGATGTAGGAGCGTTTTTCATCCTGCATCCGGTTGTTGAATTCGAGCAGTTCTTCGGCGATCTTTTCGGTCGAGAGCGAGTCGAACGTGTTGCTCTTGATGTAGATGATGTCTGCGATGTCGCCCATCATGCCGATCCCGAGCGCGTTCTGGCCGTATACCAGCGCGTCGGAAACGTCCACCTTGCTCCAGTCGATCGGGCGGTTGTCCTGGTTGTCGATGATCGGGCGGATCTGGAGCAGGTTGAATATCTGTTGTTCTCCGGCCTGTACGTCCATATTGACGGCGAATTCGACCTCTACGGGGCAGCGCATCTCCTCGGCCCCCAGCCTCAGGATATCGCCGATGATGTCCGCGAGCGGGAAGGTGTTGTACTTCAGTATATTGTTGAACGTGATGACTTTGCGTCCCCGGTCGAACGGGCTGTCTGAGATGCGTTCGTTGTCGCGATCCCATACCGAGCAGACGAACCGTGCGTTGCGCAGGCCGGCGATCTGTGCGATGTCCAGCCTGTGCAGGTTCACCGCGTCGTCGATCGACGTGCGGAACTCTTCGGGCTTGAGGCTTAGCGCCAGCACTTCGTTCTGTGTGTCGCGCAGCGCCAGTTCGGGGGTCGAGGTCTGGAGTACCTTCTGCGGATAGCGGGGCGAGAAACGCAGCGTGCGGCCGCCGTCGACGACCAGTTTGCCCAGCCCCATGGCGATGTTGCAGACGCCGTCGGCAGGGGCCTCGTCGCCGATGGGATAGTAGTTGATCGATCGTGCCACGCCCGAGAAGGTCGGGAAGAAGAGGCCGTCCTGCTCGGTGCCGCATACCTCCTGGATGATGACGGCCATTTTTTCCTCCGAGATCAGGTTTTGCGACGAGGAGAGGTAAGCCCTCGACGTGGCGAAATAGACCGAGGCGTAGACACTCTTGACGGCCTTGAGCAGCAGCCGGAGCATCTGATCCCCGTTGTCCACGTAGGGGATCATGTAGGTGGAATAGATGCCTGCGAAGGGCTGGTAGTGCGAATCTTCCAACTTCGACGACGAACGTACGGCCAGCGGCGTGCGGACGGTCTGGATGTAGGCCTTCAGCTCCTGCTGCAACCTGGCGGGCACCGTCGAACTGACGAATTCCGAGAGGATCTCCTCGTCCGAGAACTCCTGCGAAATGATGTATTTGAGGCCGTTGAGGCGGATGAAGTCGTCGAAATAGTCCGTGGCGATGACCACCGAGCGGGGGATCATGATGCGCACGTTGGCGTGCTTGTCGTAGAGCCGGTGCTTGAGGATCATCGAATTCATGAAGGCCAGCCCGCGGGCCTTGCCGCCGAGCGAACCCTCGCCGATGCGTGCGAAGGCCACCGCGTCGCTGTAAGTTTCCGGGTCGAAACGCGCCACTACGCCCTGCCCGAGCAGCGTGCGGTAATCCTTGATGAGGTTGACGATGCGCTGGCGATGTTCCTGGGTCGACGCGAATTGGCTCTTGTTGCCCCGGCGGATCGCCGCCGCCAGCGGGAACAGCCCCCGGGAATAGAGCCATTTCGAAAGGTGGTTTTGCGACGTGTGATATTCGAATGCCTTGTCGGGGATCGTGGCGATCATCTCCTGCATCTGCACCAGGTCTTTGGCCTTGCCGATGACGGCACCCGTATCGGGGTCTTTGAAGAGGAATTCGCCGAAGGCGAACTCCTTGTCGATATATTCGTGCAGCTGCGTGAGCAGCGTTTTGGAATTCTTGGCGATGAACCCCGCCCCGAGCTGGCGGGCCTGTACCTCGAACTCGGTCTGCGACGATTGCAGCAGGACGGGCATCAGCGGGTTGTCGGCCTTGATGCGGCGGCAGAGGTCGATGCCCGCGTCGCGTTTCTCGCTCTCGGGCGGGTCGTTGCGGTGCAACACGAACCCTACGTCGGAGATCACGCCCAGGATGTTCTTCTTGTAACGGTCGTAGAGTTCCACGGCCTCCTCGTAATTGGTGGCCAGCAGGATTTTCGGCCGGGCACGCTTGCGCAGAATCTGCTGTTGCTCGTTGAAGGCGTCCTTGAGGAATTCTGTGTTCTGCAGCAGGATCAGCTTGTAGAGCTCGGGCAGGTAGGTCGAGTAGAAACGTATCGAGTCCTCGACGAGCAGGATGGCCTGCACGCCGCCGTCGGTGATGTCCTCCTCGGCGTTCATTTTATCCTCGACCAGCTTGATGATGGCCATGATCAGGTCGGTATTGCCGTGCCAGCCGAAGATGTAGTCGAGCCCCGAGCGATCCTGCTCCTCCAAACGGCGGTAGATGTCTTTCGAGAAGGAGGTGAGCAGCGCGACCGGGATCTGGGCGTGGCGTTCCTTGACGATCTTGGCAAACGAGAATACGTCCAGCTCCCCGACGTTGTACATCGTCAGGATGAAGTCGAACGAGTCGTCGCGGCCGAGCAGCTCCAACGCTTCGCGTGTGGAGCTCACGCGCGTGAACGACGGCGGGTTCGACATGTTCAGGTCGAGGTATTCCTGGTTGATCTGCGATTCGATGTGTCCGTCCTCCTCGAGGATATACCCGTCGTAGCTGCAGCAGACCAGCAGGATCTTATGGATTCGGTATTTCATGAACCGGTACTGGGCCTTGTTCCCGTCCGGCAGGTATTCTTCGAGATTCTTGTTCATCGCGACTTCGTTTATTTCAACAAAAATAGGAAAAAATCGCCAACCGGTAAAAAGAAATTTCCCGACG
Organism: Alistipes sp. CAG:29; assembly: GCF_000435435.1. NCBI lineage: Bacteria > Pseudomonadati > Bacteroidota > Bacteroidia > Bacteroidales > Rikenellaceae > Alistipes > Alistipes sp. CAG:29. The sequence continues at coordinate 22,455 of NZ_FR893505.1, forward strand.
GCAGGTGATACCGGCGGACGAGGGGAGTTGCCGGGGTGCCGGGCGCGGCGTCCGGGTTCAGACCCTGGCGCTGAAAACCATGTGGCGCCAGAGGTAGGGTATGCGTCCGGCGCCCGTAAAGACCAGATGATGGTATCCCGCCTCCCTGAGCAGGATGGCGAGTGTCCGGCGCGACCAGAACTTGATGTGGCCGCCTTCCCACAGGGCGCTCAGGTGATAATCCATTTTGTTGGCCAAGGCGATGGTGAGGTTCTTCAGGTAGCCGTGGTAGGGCGTGGTGACGATGAACTGGCCTCCGCCGCTGGCTTCGAGGATGCTGCGGATGAACAATACGAATGCCCGCGGTTGGTAGAGGTGTTCGATGACTTCCATCGAAATCACTGTTTTGAAGGGAATGCCGCGCAGTTCGGGCGGGAGTTCGCCCGAGGTTACATCACAGACGAAAAACCGGTTCGAATTTCCCCCTCCCTTCATCCTGTTGGCGATCGCTATGCCTTGTTCGGATGCGTCGATGCCGTAGACGCAATAGCCTTTCCCAGCCAGGTAATTGGCGAAGTAACCGTTTCCGCAGCCTACATCCAGAATCGGCGAACCGTCCGTGGGCAGTAACCGCTCGATGTATTTGCCGAGCAGTTTGTGGTAGAACATCGGCTGGGCGTCGCGCCATCCGAATTCATTGTAGCTGGATGTCGTCATGATGTAGTGGGATTTGAAGACGCAATAACAAACAAATGTAGGCATATTTTTCATCGCGCGCAAGCGGAACGGGGTTTATTTACAGGGGCTTTCTTTTGCCTGTCAGCGACTTTCCGGCAGGGCCTGCGCGATTTTCGTTTTTTATTTCTATCTTTGTTCTGATAAAAAAACGATTCGCAATGAATACGGACAAATATATCCTTCAGGAAGTCACAACCTCCGCACAGGAGCGCGAATGGCTCGATTTACCCAAGAAGATTTACAAGGGCAACCGCAACTGGGTCTGCCCGCTGGATCAGGACATAACCGAGGTCTTCGATCCGGCACGAAACGAACTTTTCGCCGACGGTGAAGCCGTCCGCTGGGTGGTGCGCAACAAGGCCGGCGAGGTCGTGGGGCGTATCGCGGCGTTTTACAACCGCGAAAAGGCGGCCATCGAGGAACAGCCCACGGGCGGCTGCGGCTTCTTCGAGGCGATCGACGACCAGCAGGTCGCCGACATGATGTTCGATGCTTCGCGCATGTGGCTCGCCAGCCGCGGCATGGAGGCGATGGACGGGCCGATCAACTTCGGGCAGCGGCGCGACTGGTGGGGACTGCTGGTCGAAGGCTACGAATTCCAGCCGCTCTACAAGAATCCCTATAACCCGCCTTATTATAAGGAGCTGTTCGAGAATTACGGCTTCAAAAACTATTTCAACCAGCACAGCTTTATCTGGCGTGCCAATGTCTCGGAGGCCAGCGAACGGATTTTCGACCGCGCCGAAAGGCTCCTCTCTACGCCGGGGTATCATGTCGAGAATATCGACATGAACAACCTGGAGGACGCCGCCGAGAATTTCCGGCTGGTTTACAACAAGGCGTGGGCGCTCTTTTCGGGTGTCAGGCCCATGGCGCAGGAGGAGGCGATGCAGATGATGAAGGCCATGAAGCCGATTATCGACCCCGACATCATCTTTTTCGCCTATTTCAACGACGAACCGATCGGGTTCTTCATCACCGTGCCCGACCTGAACCGCATCATCGGGAAGTTCAACGGCAAATTCGGGCTGATCCAGAAGCTCCGCCTGATGTGGGAGCTGAAAGTCCGTAAATCCTGCGACCGTATCTTCGGCATCATCTTCGGCATCGCCCCCGAATTCCACGGCAAGGGTGTGGAGTCGGCCATCATGGCGCGTTACTGGCACTTCATGATGGAGACGCAGAGCCGCTACAAGACACTCGAGCTGGCCTGGATCGGCGATTTCAACCCCGTAATGAATCGTATGATCGAGACTTATGTCTGCGCTACGCGCCATAAGATACACACCACCTACCGTTACCTCTTCGACCGGACGAAGGAGTTCCACCGCTGTCCGCGCCTGGGGGTGAAACGCCGCGAGTAAAACCTAAAACCGTACCTATATGAAAACCACAGCATTTACCAAGTACCACATTGCCGCGGGGGCCAAGATGGCCGAATTCGCGGGATATAATATGCCGATCGAGTTCACGGGGATCAACGACGAGCACATGGCCGTACGCAACGGCGCCGGTGTCTTCGACGTGAGCCACATGGGCGAAATCTGGGTCAAGGGCCCCAAGGCGCTTGACCTGCTGCAGCGCATCACCACCAACGACGTGTCGAAACTCTTCGACGGCAAGGTGCAGTATTCGTGTATGCCCAACGGGCACGGCGGCATCGTGGACGACATCCTCGTCTACCGTGTCGATGCCGAAACCTATATGCTCTGTGTCAACGCCGCCAATATCGAAAAGGACTGGAAGCACATCTGCGAGCAGGGCCGGGCGTTCGGCATGGAGGCCGGCCACGGCAAGGAGCTTTACAACGCTTCGGACGAAATCTGCCAGCTGGCCGTACAGGGGCCCCTGGCGATGAAGGTCGTGCAGAAAATGTGCGCGGAGCCGGTCGAGGATATGGAATACTATACCTTTAAAAAGATGAAGGTCGCCGGCTGTGATGCCATCCTTTCGATTACGGGTTATACCGGATCGGGCGGCTGCGAGATCTATGCGGCCAACGAGGACGGCGACAAACTCTGGAAGGCGCTCTGGGAGGCCGGCGGGGAGTACGGGCTGAAGAACATCGGCCTCGGGGCCCGCGATACGCTGCGCCTGGAAAAAGGCTTCTGCCTCTACGGCAACGACATCGACGACACCACATCGCCCATCGAAGGCGGCCTGGGCTGGATTACCAAATTCGCCGAAGGAAAGGATTTTATCGACCGGGCGCTGATGGAAAAACAAAAGGCCGAGGGGGTTACGCGCAAGCTTGTCGGGTTCCGGATGATCGACCGCGGAATCCCGCGTCACGGTTACACGATCGCTGCGGCCGGTGGCGGGGAGATCGGCCATGTTACGTCGGGTACGATGTCGCCCTGCCTGAAGGTTGGCTTCGGCCTGGGCTACGTGAAGCCCGAATACGCCAAGCCGGGCACGGAAATCGCCGTCGTTATCCGCGAGAAGCCCCTGCGTGCCGAGGTGGTGAAGATCCCGTTCGTTTAACCTGCCCGGCCGGATTGCACTCCGGCCTGCCCGGTTCGGGAATGTTTTGAAAATTAATGTAATTCTGTGATATGAAAGCAAAATACCTCGGACTCGACCTTTCGAGTCCCGTCGTGGTCAGCAGTTCGCCCTATACGGCGACTGTGGCCAATATCGGACAATGCGTAGCGAACGGCGCGGGCGCTGTCGTCCTGAAATCCATCTTCGAGGAGCAGATCATCCGTCATGCCGCCGCGCTGGACTATCCGTCGCAGGGCATGGGCGATTCGGGTGAATACCTCGAACGTTACCTCGGCGATGCGTATAAGGGTGAGTTTCTCAAACTCGTCTCCGATGCCCGTACGACAGGGGTACCCGTCATCGCCAGCATCAACTGCATCGCGGCGGATGACGGATGGACGGACTACGCCGTGGCCATGGAGGCTGCGGGGGCCGCAGCCCTGGAACTGAACATCTTCCTGCAACCGACCGACCGCCACCGTACGGCGCAGGAGTTGGAGCAGGACTACGCCGATGTCGTGCGCCGCGTGGCGGCTGCCGTGAAGATCCCGGTGTCGGTGAAACTGCCGATGCGCCTGACCAATGTGCTTGCCGTCGCCGATTCTCTGCTGGCGCGCGGGGCGCGGGGTGTGGTGTTGTTCAACCGCTTCTTCGAACCCGATATCGACGTGGAGCGCATGGCGTTCGTCAACGGCAACCCGTTCAGCGAACCTGCGGAATTGCGCAATGTCCTGCGCAGCGTGGCGCTTTGCTCTACGGCCCTGCCGCAGCTCGATGTCGCCGTATCGACGGGCGTGCACGACGGCGAGGCTGCCGTCAAGGCATTGTTGTGCGGTGCCAATGCGGTGCAGGTCTGCTCGGCGATCCACGAGAAGGGCTTCGGGGTCATTGCCGACATCAACCGGTTCATCGACCAGTGGGCCGAGCGCCACGGTTTCGAGTCGCTGGGCGAGTTCCGCGGCAGGATGGATTACGGCAACGCCGAAAGCGACGTGTACCAGCGCGTGCAGTATATGAAATATTTTCCGCACGATGCCGAATAACCTTTGCGGGCAGCCGCATGTAAAATATTCCCCGGAGATCTGCTGAGGTCTTCGGGGAATATTGCGTTTGAAGGGATCCGCCGGTATGGGTCTCTTCCTTTCTCTCTTCGTTTTGCCTTGCTGTGTGCCGTTACAGGTGGGGTTTCGTACCCGATGCCTGCTGTTTCCGGAATCGTAATACGGTATTCCGTCCCCGGGGATCAGCTCCGGTATATCTCTTCGTAAATCCGCCCGAAGGCTTCGCGCAGCCGTGCCGTGTCGCGAATCAGCGCACGCAGTTCCGCCAGTTTGCGGGCGTTGTCCGATTCGGGTATCCAGAGCCGCAGGTAACCGCCTTCGGCATATTTCCGTTGCAGGTGTTCCACGCAACGGTCGGACTGCCCCTCGCGGCTGAGCGCAGGGTAGTGTGCCAGCCCGTATTGTATCGTGCGGCGGATTACGGTTTCGGGATCGATGCAGCGGTCAGCCTCGGCTACGATCCGTCCGTAAATCGTGCGCGGGGCGTGGTCGGACGAGGCCCGGTGGTCTTCGATGGCGTCGCGCATCACGGCCATCTGTTCCTCTGTGAACCGCTGCCGCATGAAGGTGTCGGCGAGGAGTATTTCGGCCGAGCGGATATGGTGCGACTCCCGTCCGTATGCCAGCCCCGTGTCGTGGTAGGCTGCGATCGCGTAGACCATGTCGGCATCCACCTCGTAATGCCCGGCAAGCACGAGGCTCTGCGCAATGACCGTGCGCACATGGTCGGTGCGGTGTGCCGCATCGAACGCCCCGTAGCGGGGAATGATCTCGGCCTCGATGTAGGCCTTCAGTTCTTCGGATGGTTTCATAGGTGCAAAAGTAATATATTTATCCGGATAGCTCGTTTGACCGGGGATACTGTAAAAAGAAACGGCCGACTGTTTCTGTCGACCGTTTCTTTTCTGTATAAGGATGCTATCCTTATCGGTTTGTGCTGTTATTTGAACGAGCGCGTGTGCTTGTAGTCTGCAGCGTACGTATTGTTCATGTAGATATGGAACGTCGCCTTTTTGCCTACGCCTTCCGAGTCGTTCAGCGTTTTCCATGAATCATCCCATTCTTCCAACTTCGAGTGGTCGAAGCGGTAGATATTGTAGAAATTCGGATAATTTCCGGGGTTGCTGTTCTGGGGCTCCCGGCAGTCGTCGCTGTAATACGCCCAACGCTCCTTGAAGCCGTCGACATAGGTGCAGATGAAATAGTAGCGGGTGTCCTTTCTTCCGTCTTCATGCGAAACGACCCATGCATAATCGGAAATACTCCATTCGCCCTGCCCCTGATAGGTCATCTCTGCCGTATCGGGTACATCATGTCCGAACCAGGGCTTGTTCCAGAGTTCCACTTTCTCGATTTCGCGCATCTTGTAGGTCATGGTGTTGAAATCCAGGGCGACCCAGTAGATACCGGCTTTCGAAACGGTGTTCGTTGCCGGGTTTTCAGCGATGGCGAAGGTCATGTTGCTTGCGTCGAGCTTGTAGTAGCGGCCTTTGTCGTCGGTAATGCTGAAATCACCCGAAGACAATTGCGTGAAGCATTCGAAAATGCTCGCTTCACGGCCGACATTCAGATCGTCACTTCCCTTCGCAACCAAAACAGGCAGGGCTTTGTTCAGGGCGATGGCTTCCTGGTTCTCGGTGGCGGAACCCTGCATGTTGACTGCGAGGGGTACTCCGAGCGAACGCTCCAGCAGGAAGAGGTCGTCATCCGTATTGTTCATATGAACCCAGAACGAAACTTTCTTTCCGTAGCCTTCCCTTTCCTTTTCATTCACTTTCCAAGTGTTATCCCACTGGTTGTTGAATGTATGGCGGAAAATGTTGTAGAACAGCGGATTCTTTTCAGCCTCGGACTTCTCCGAGTCATGGCAGTCGTCTTCGAAATGTCCCCAGAACTCGGACGAGCCGTCGGCATAGGTACAGATGAACTTGTGGCGGGAGTCCGTGTTACCGCCCTCTTTGACGTTCCATGCGTAGTCCATAATGCCCCATACGCCGTTGCCTTCGTACGTGAGTTCGGCCTTGTTGCCCGGGTTGGAAATGAAGAGCTCGACCTTCGAGATTTCCTTGAACTTATAGGTCATGTTGGAGAAGTTCACGTAGAGCCAGTAAATGCCGTCGTGTTCGACAGTTACGGCAGTCGTCGCTTCGTTGTCCTTGACGAGTTCCAGTCTGTTCTTCTCGGCCAGTCTGAAATGGCGGTTGAGGTCGTCGGTGATAACCAGTTCGCCGGCAGTCAGTTTCGTAAAGATTTCGTAAGCCCCGGCCTCGCGCTGATCCGTGTACTTGCCTTTCGCCGTGTGGATGACGCTGGCAGCGAACAGGGTGAGCTCCTTCTGTTCCTCGGTGATTCCTCCGGAAATCTTGATCTCCGAAGGCATCGGGTCTACGGAATTGATACGGGTGAGAGATACCGTGCGTACGCCGGCTTCGCTGCCGTAAATCTCCGAGTTGAGGCCGCACCAGGCGCGTACCGTCCATTTGACGGTGGCGGTTTCGCCCAGGTCTGCACCTGCGAGTGTGGCGACCGTATTTAAAGTAGAACTTGCGACCTTGGCCGAGGGTTCGTAACCGTTGTTGTCGCTGGTGAGGACATAAAGCGGCTGGCTGAAGTCCCCGTCTACTTTGTCGAACAGCAGTTCGTAGGTGATATAGCCGTTCTTGCTCGCTTTGGAAACCGCCCATTCGAAGTGGGTGGTGTTGCCGGTCTCCAGCATGATCGTCGCATTATTGCGCGGCAGGTAAAGCTGATCCGCGGGGGTGATATTGCCCGAAGGCGTCGTATCGTCGTCGCTGCAGGCGGCCAGGCCACATGCCATGGCTCCGGCGACCAGCATCATGATAATCTTCTTCATAAATCGGTTGGTTTTGACGGGTTAGAACTTGACATCCTTGATCATCCACATGGATTCGATCGCCTGCGCAGCACTGGTATATGCACCCAGCGAACCGCCTACGTCGCCGTTCATCGACGAGCGGGGCTGGTAGCACTTCACACCGAAGTAAGCCTCGGGCCAGCCTTCCGGCGTCTTGTCGATCGTCGCCCAGTAGTAGGAGGCATGACGATAGAGATAATCGTAGAGCTCCTTGCGGATTTTGCCGTCGAACGAGTCGACTTCCGTGTCGAGGATCATGCGCGTGAACCAGTGGAACATCACGGCGTGGAAGATCGAGTTGTTCTCGTCCGTACCCTCGTCGCGCGATACCATTTCATAGTTGTAAACTTCGTTCATGCGGGTTGAGGTCATCTGGCCGCGGCCCGCCTGGATGGCCTTGCGCAGGTAGCCCGTGTCGCCGGTCAGTTTCCAGATCAGACGGCCGGCTTCCATGCAGGTACCCTGCGTGTAGCTCAGCGGGGTCGAACCCAGCGTGCCGTCGGATGCCATCGCGTCGATGTTCTGATCGAAGCAGGTGCAGGCCTGGTCGATGTATTCCTGGGCAGCCTCTTCGTTGCCTGCTGCGCGGCTGTACTGTGCCAGGGTCGCGGCTGCGATGGCTGCAGGGCCGTTCGTGCACTCGTTGGGCCCCAGATCCGACCATTTCCAAGGCAGCCAGCCGGACTGCGTCAACTCGTGACGGGGCCATACGCACTCGTCCCAGGTCTGTTTGGCTGCATCGTAATAGGTTTGGTTGCCGGTTGCGTCGTACATCTGGAACAAGGCGATAATGATCCAGCAGGTGTCGTCGGTGAAATCGTTGCCGAAACCCGTCGAACCGCGCCAGTTCTGATTGCCTTCGTAGTTGTTGCCGCGCTTATCGTACCATTTCTGGAAATAGCCCTCGATACGGGCTTTCTCCTCGGCATCGGTCGCCTTGATACGGTTGTAGTACTCTACCATGGCAGCCATGGCGTGTGCCTGCTGCCAGTAGTTGTTGGAATTGGCACTACCGGTCGCATTGTATTCCCTGTACGAGAACACGCCTTCGTAGCCATTGCGGTTTTCACTGCAGTAGAAGCGCTCGATGAAAGCCGTGGAGCAGGAGTCCGCAGCCTCAGTCCAATCGATCGTGTAGGGCGCGTACTGGGTGTTCCCCGTTACTTTTTCCGGCTTGGTAAGATCCTCGTATTCTTGTTCCGAGCAGGCGCCCGAGACGGCTGCTGCGGAAAGGGTCAGCATGGCAACAGTCCATCTGAATAGAGATTTTCTCATTGTATATTTGTAATTAGTTAATTAAATTTGAATAGTTAAGACATCAGAGTATGGAATAAGTCCGATCTCTCATTGGTTTTCTAAACCGGGAATTATGTTCTGACCCCATACTCTTTACATCAGAATCCGGATAGTTCGTAATTTATAGGTTGATTTTAATTTTTATTCAATACTGTTTTGTTTCCGGTTCCGTGTCTGAATCCGTGCTTCGAATAGCTTTCCGCGCGTGCCGCCTTGCGTACTGCGCGGCAAAGGTTCCGGGTGGCCCCTCCCCGGAGGGAGGAACCGTCCGGTATCTTGTTGCTATTTGAAGATGTATTCGTGCCAGAATCCGCCTGCCTTGTTGTCTCCGTTCAGGTATAGGTAGCAGTCGAAATCACGGCCGCAATCCGAAACGAGGAAATTATAGGTCTTGTTCCAGTCCTTATCGTTATCGTTGAAAGTATAGATGTACACCCTCAGATAGTCGGTCGTGTAG
>NZ_FR893505.1:31404-52136 GCF_000435435.1 Alistipes sp. CAG:29
ACCATTTGTTTCCGTCGGCAGTCGTCATGTTGAAGCGGTGGCGCGTATCGTTGGAAGAGTTGACGGATATTTCGTTATCGTAGTCGAGCAGCTCCCATACGCCTTTCCCTTTGTAGGTGAGGGTCTTGTAGACGGTCGACATCGAGTTGTCTGCCCACGATGCGGCATAGTATTCGATCATGCTGACCTGAACTGCGGTGTAGGTCATCGCACTGAAGTCGATCTTGATCCAGTAGATGCCGGCCTTCAGCGTGTTGGCGGTCGAAGAGCCGTCGACGATATGCTTGATGCGGCCGTTGCTCTTGAGCGAGTAGTAGCGATCCAGTTCGTCGACTACGGTGAATTCGCCCTCCGAGATTTTCGTGAAGCATTCGTATACACCCGAACCGACTGCTTTGCCGTCGAGGTACGCCGGGATCAGCTTGATGCCTGCGGCATCCTCCACGGCTTCACCCTTCAGCATAACGGCCGTCGGCAGCGGGTCGACCAGGTTGATACGTGAAACGGTGAGCACATTGGCCTGCGTGTAGGTCTGGGCGAACAAACCCTTGCCGGCACGTACCGTCCATTTGAGCTGCCCGGTCTTGGCATTCTCGATTCCCGCCAGGGCAGCCACTTCGTTCAGCTCTTTGGCCGAGATGCTCAGCGAGGCTTTGGAGCCGGTCATCTGGCTGTTCTTAACGGCAAGCGGTGCCGAGAAATCGCCGTCCGCTTTGTCGAACAGCACTTCGTAAGTGATGTATCCGCCGTCTTCGGCAACGGAAGGTGCCCATTCGAAACTGGTATTCAATCCCTGATCCAGATTGACCGATGCATTGTCCGCGGGTGCGTAGAGCTCGTTGCCGGGCTGAATATTGAAATTCAGATCCTGGCCATCCTCCTCACAGGCGGTAAACCCGAGGGTGAGGGCTCCTGCGGCGAACAACATGATATTTTTCAATATGGTTTTCATGTGTTTTTCTTGATTGGTTAGTTAATCTCCTTTACAACTTGGCTGTTACCATCCCGGGTTCTGCGGCAGGTTGGCGTTGATGTCACGCTCCTTCTGCGGAATGGGGAACCAGTATTTCATGTTGTAGGCATTCTGGCACTGGATGTTACTGCCATCGTCGAGGAAGGGGGCACCCGTAGCGCGGGTCGTGAGGTATGCGGCTCCCGTGCTCTTGAGCGACGGATTGTCGAGCAGCGCCCAGCGGCGCAGGTCGAATACACGGCGGCCTTCGAGGGCCAGCTCCACGCGGCGCTCGTCGCGGATAACCTGGCGCAGGTCGCTGCTGCCCGGATAGGAGCAGTATGCGGCGTCGAATCCGGCTCGCTCGCGCAGCGGCTTGATCGTCTTGTCCCAGATGTCGGACGTCATTTTACTCTGTTCGTTCATCGATTCGGCATACATCAGCAGCACGTCGGCGTAGCGGATTTCCATGAGTGATTTGTAGGTGTTGCCCTTGCTGTCGACCATGTCGGCATTGTAGTTTTTCAGGGTATAATACCCCGTAGCCGTGCGATCCTGCGTGCCGTTGTACGAGTCGAAACGGTGCTGCTTGTCGCTGGTTTGGCTCTCGTCCGATGCCTTCGTAAAGACCTGGTAAGTGCCTTTACCCGTGCCTTCCGAGCCAGCCAGACTCAGGGTTTTTGCTTCCGGAATATCCACGGTGCAGTTGTTGTAGGCGATGGTTGCTTCGAAACGCTTGTCGCGCTTCTCGTAGTCCGTGTCATCGGCGACGCTGCCGTCGAGTTTGCGGTAGGTATCGACCAGTTCCTGCGTCGGCGACTGGGTGGTTACACCCTTGTTACCGATGGACTGGGGAACGAAAGCATTGAAATTGTTCCAGGATCTGACGATGTTGTCAATGCCGCCGAGCGTGGCGAACTCGATCGTCATGATCGACTCGGGGCCGTAGCAGCACGACTGGTCGTGGAACAGTTTTTTATAATCCGATTCGAGGGCGTAGGTACCGTACTGCGTCGAGTTGATCAGCTTGTCGCACCAGATGGCGCAGTTCTCGAAATCGTTGTCGTAAAGGTATGCACGTGCATTGAGCGCCACGGCTGTGCCGCGCGTGTAACGTCCGTTTTCAGATTCCGGAATATCCGTGTTTTTCGGCAGGATCTCGGCTACCTCGGCAAGTTCCGAGTGGATGAACTCCTTGATCGTGGCGGCGGGCGTTACCTTGACGACGCGCGATTCGGGGAGCGTCGGATTGGTCGTGAAGAACGGCACGTCGCCGAACCACGTTACCAGGCGCAGGTAGGTGAAGGCGCGCATCAGACGGAGTTCTGCAAGCATGCGCGTCTTGAACGTCTCGTCGATATTCATGCGATCCTGGGCGTCGAGCGCTGTGTGGATCGTACGCAGTTCCTGGTAGCACTTGTCCCATTCGTCCGAGAAGCGGCCGTTCGAGGTGTTGGCCATACCCGTTACGATGCTGGTTTCGTTCGTCGAGTGGCGGCTGCCGTACACGTCGTCCGACAGGAGGTTATTGGCGAAATAGTAGTCTTGGTGCCAGCACTGGTTGTACCCCAGGTACAGGGCCGTGCGGACATTGTCCTCGATCGTCCAGAAGGTCTCGTCGGTATAGGAGGTCGTCGGGTATTGCTCAAGGCCTACGCAGCTGACCATACCGAGGGAGAGGACGGCTAATATATTTTTGATTTTCATATTCTTTCCGATTGTTTAATTGTTAGAAAGTCAAGTCGATACCTCCACCGAAGTAACGCAGGGTCGGGTAGTTGCGCACCGAGTTGTCCGCTCCGCCGCTCATGTTGTTGCCGAACGAGGTGGTCTCGGGGTCTACGAACCCGTTTTTGGTCCAGGTCAGCGGGTTCTGCGTGTCGAAATAGATGCGCAGTGCCTCGCAGCCGAATTTCTTCGTCCACTTCTTGGGAAGGGTGTAGCCCAACTGGATGTTCTTGACACGCATGTATGCGCCCTCGAGCAACATCAGATCCGAGCCCGTGTGACCCCAGTTGTTCGTGTCGCTCACCGAGCCCGATACTCCCAGGCGCGGCCAGCGTGCGTCGCGGTTCTGCGGCGACCAGTAGTCGAGCTGGTGGTCGAACATGGTCATCGAGTAGTCGGCGTGGAACGGCTGCACGAGCTCGCCGCGAACCGGGTTCTCACGCTTCAGCACGCCCTGGAGCATGATGCTGAAGTCGATGCCTTTCCACTTGACATTGTAGGTGAAACCGTAGGTATAGCGCGGGAAGGCATAACCCAGGTAGGTGCGGTCGTTTTCGTCGATCTTGCCGTCGCTGTTCAGGTTGACATAGCGCACGTCGCCCGGACGGAGCTGCGAACGGTCGATGCCGGTCGGCAGGGCTGCATTCTGGATTTCATCGTAGTTCTGGAAGAAACCATTCGTTTTCCAGCCGTAGAGGGCATTGATCGGCAGACCCTCCATGATGATGGTGCCGGCACTGTCGGCAGTTCTGATAGCCGGGGTTCCATAGCGGACTACCTCGTTCTGCGAGTCGGCGAGGTTGAGCGAGAAGTTGTGCTTCCAGTTGCCGCGCGAGAGGTTATAGTTGATGGTAAGTTCCCAGCCCTGGTTGTCGAGGATACCGCGGTTCTCCTTGGCGATCGAGGCGCCGAAGGTTCCGGGGACGATCGGGGAGAGGAGGATATCTTCCGTACGCTTGTAGAAGTAGTCGAAGTTGACGCTCAGGGTATTCTTGAAGAACGTCGCATCCACACCGATGTTGAAGGTCTTGGCGGTCTCCCACGTCAGCAGTTCATTACCCATGGTGAACATCAGGCCCTGAACCGGGACGCCGTTGAAACCGTAAGCGTTGGCCCAAGTGCCGTAGGTGGTCATGAAATCGTAGTCGCCCACATCCTGCTGGTTACCGTTCAGACCGTACGAAGCACGGAGTTTCAGGTCACCGACACGGTCGCGGTAGGTCTGCATGAAATTCTCCTGCGACATGCGCCAGCCCAGCGATACCGAGGGGAAGAAGGCTCCGTTGCGCTCCTTGAGGAACTTCGAAGACATATCGTAACGGGCGGTGAATTCGAAATAGTAGCGGTCGTCGTAGGAGTATCCGGCGCGACCGAAGAACGACTGCAATGCACGGCGGTATTTGCTCTGGGACGACAGTTTGGTGCCTTCCGTAGCGATCGAGCCGTCACCCGGCTGGTCGATGCTGTTCATACCCTGGCGGGCGGCCGTGATGTCATAGCCGATCTCCGATTCGTCCGACCAACCGAACAGTCCGGTTACATTGTGCTTCTCCTTGAACGTGCGGTTATAATCCAGCATCAGCTGTGCGGTGACGAACGTGACTTTCTTCGTCCAGTCGTCGGCTTCGCGCTTGGTGTTGCCGCCGGTCGAAGCGGTCGAGATATCCGAGTGTTCGGCGCCGTTGTCCACCACATACTGGTAGGTCTTGTGGGAGGTGAAACGGTGCTCGTGGCGGACTTCACCGCCAAGGACGGCACGGGCTTTCAGGCCTTTGATGATCTCGAAATCGGCCGTAAAGGTACCGGTGAGGTATTCGTGGTCGTTTTTGTTGATGCCACCGCCCATAAGGCCGGCCAGCGGCGATACGGAATAGCCGCCGTACTTATAGTTGTTGCCGAAGAAGATTCCGTTCTCCTCGTGGCGGTTGAAGTAGTAGTTCGGGAAACGGATGAGGTCGGCGAAGAGGAAGCCTTCGTTGGCATCCGACGGGGAATTGATCTCCGAACGGGTGAAACCGACGTTGGCGCCCAGTTTCAGCCGGCCGAATTCGGTCGTCAGGTTCGAACGCAGGTTATAGCGCTTTACGCCGTAATCGGGGCCCACGTAGTTGGACTCCTGGTCGAAGTAACTGGCCGAAAGCATGTAGGTGGTGGTCTTCGTACCGCCCGTGACGCTTACGTTGTAGTTCTGCTGGAGCGCGTTCTGCATGGCCTGCTCTACGGCAGCCTCGCAGTCCCCGTGGTTGTAGAAATCCTGGATTTCGGCAGCCGTGAAGAGCGGTTCGCGGCCGACGTTGCTCAGGGCCTCGTTACGCAGGATCGCGTTGCGGTAGGTCGGAACGGCCTTGTAGAGGATGTCGGGGTTCTCGATACCGACTTTGGCGCTGAACCGGATCTGCGGAGCCATCTCCTTGCGGCCGTTCTTGGTCGTGATCAGGATGACGCCGTTCGAGGAACGTGCACCGTAGATGGCGGCCGAACCGGCGTCCTTCAGGATGTTGATCGACTCTATGTCGTTCGGGTTGAGGTCGTTCATACGGCCTGCGTCCGGCTGGGGAACGCCGTCGATGACTACCAGCGGGGTGTTGTTACCCATGGTGTTCACACCGCGGATCGAGATGTTCATCTGGTTGTCCGTCGGGTTGAAATTCTTGGTCTGGATGATCAGGTTGGCTGCTGCACCCTGCAGTGCCTGCTGGATGTTGGCTACCGGGCGATTCTCGATTGCCTCCGACTTCACGGTCGAAACGGCCGAGATGATGTGGCGCCGCGTCGTCGTGCCGTAACCTACGACTACGACTTCATCCAGATAGCCCGAATCTTCTTCGAGCGTTGCCGCAATGGCGGTGCGCGTGCCTACCTGCATCGTTACGGTTTTGTAGCCGAGGAACGAAATCTGCAGTTCGTCGTTGTCGGTTACACCCGAAAGGGTGAACTGGCCGTTGGAATCGGTCGCGGTACCGTTAGCCGAGTTTGAAATCATGACTGTGGCTCCCACGACGGGCAGGTTGTTCTGGTCGACGACCGTACCCGTGATCGTTCTTTTGGTGTCTTGGGGTGCCGCCTGGACAGCTTCGAGGGCAGCAACGCACAAAAACAACGCAAGCGCCCGCTGCAACCAGCTTCCGGCTGTCATAAAAATGGATAAATTTTTCTTCATAAAGATTGGTTGGTTTTGTCCATAGTAGATGAATGATGATTGAAAATGAAATTCCCCCATATGCACGATTCGTACATATATATAATAGAAACCTCAGGGGAAAGGAGTCATTTTGGCATAGGCTTATACGATTTTAGGTTGTTTTTAGGTTTATGATTTGTTAAAAGTATCTTTCAACACGTTAAAATTGCAATTCAAATATAGAGGATTTCCCCCCCCCCGTTAGGTACGAATTTGAGCATTTGTAGTACGTTATTGTGTCCCGTGTATAAAACCCAGGGCATTTTTAAGAATCCTCCGCGGGGGAAGTCCGATTCTTCTCATTTTTTAATATTTCGGTATCAGATTTCATAATTATCCCCTCGCAAGCCGTTCCATATGGCAGCAGAAGGGCTTTTTTTGAAGTATGTATAGGTGTCTCCCGATGTTTCCGGATCGGTATATGCCGCCTTGTCGGAGGCTGGTTGCAGCAATACAGATTTATGCCGTGCGGGATAACCGGAACGATGTGAAGAGGCTTTGGAGACTGGTAGCGGGGCGGATTGCGGCGCGACTGGGGCTGTTGTTGCCGGATGTGGGGATTGGGAGCCCGGCCTCGGGGGGGGGAGACGCTTCCGGAATGAAATAATCGCTCCCGGAAAATCTTATTGTGTTAAAATCTGCATATTATGCGGAAAAAAGTTATATTTGCTTATGAAAAATGATTTCCAACCTATCAAATCTGACATGAAGCAGGAGCGTGACAAGTTATGTTACCTGACGATCGGGGATAAGGACGAGAAATGGGGCGTTGTCGTCACGACGATCGGGTACCAGTTTATTCCGCCGGGGACGAAGTATCCGTTGTCGGCCCATCCGGACAACTACTCTTTCATGCCCCGCGGCGGACGGATACTGAACGAATACCAGTTGGTCTATATCACCAAGGGTTCCGGGTATTTCGCCTCGCAGTCCTGTCCCGAGGCGCCTGTGAAGGCCGGGACGGTGATCTCGTTGTTTCCCGGGGAGTGGCATAGCTACCATCCCGACGATGAGACCGGCTGGGACGAGTACTGGGTAGGTTTCAAGGGTGCCTATATCGACGACAGGGTAGCGAACCGCTTTTTAGTGCGCGAGCAGCCGTTGCATAATATCGGGATAAGTTCGGGGATCGTGAGTCTCTATGAGGAGATCCTGCAGTTGGCGTCGGTCGAAAAGGCGGGGTGCCAGCAGATGATGTCGAGTATCGTGCTGCACATCCTGGGCTCCATCTATTACAAGGAGCGGAATAACTCCTATGCCAATACGTTCATCCTCGAGAAAGTCAATGCCGCGCGGGAGCTGATGAAGGATGTGGATAACCCCCGCGATGTCGAGGCGATCGCCCGGGAACTGGGGGTCAGCTATTCGTGGTTCCGCAAGACATTCAAGGAGTACACCGGGATATCCCCCGCGCAGTACCAGTTGCAACAGCGGCTCCTGAAGGCCAAAGAGATGCTGACGGGGACGGATATAAATATATCGGATATCGCCTATGCCTTGAAGTTCGTGAATACCGGGCAGTTTTCTACTTTTTTTAAGCATAAGGAGGGCGTCACTCCGTCCGATTTCAGGAAGCGTAACAGCTGGAAATAATCCCGCTGGCTGCCCCCCCCCTCCGGCGGGTGAGAGGCTTATGGCCCTTCCCGTGGCGGGAATCGGGCGATTGTGTGTGGATTCTGTCGCGGATAAGCTGTCGTTGTGTGCCGGAGCTTACCGGTAAGAGAGCCGTAGATAAAAAAATCCCTCCGTTTTGCGGAGGGATTTTTACCTGTGATAAATTTGCGGCAGGCAGGCCGTGTGCAGCCTGTCCTACGGGCGGGGTTCTTATTTCGCGTACGATACGGCGCGGGTTTCGCGGATGACGGTGATCTTCACCTGGCCGGGATAGGTCATCTCGTCCTGGATCTTCTTGGCGATATCGTGCGACAGCCCTTCCGACTCCTGGTCGGTGAGTTTGTCTGCACCGACGATCACGCGCAGTTCGCGGCCGGCCTGGATCGCATAGGTTTTCACGACGCCCGGGTACGAGAGGGCGATGTCCTCCATCTCCTTCAGGCGTTTGATATAGCTTTCGACCACTTCGCGGCGGGCGCCGGGGCGGGCACCCGATATGGCGTCGCAGACCTGGATGATCGGTGCGATCAGCGAAGTCATCTCCACTTCGTCGTGGTGGGCGCCGATGGCGTTGCATACTTCGGGTTTCTCCTTGTATTTCTCGGCGAGTTTCATGCCGATGATTGCGTGCGGCAGTTCCGGTTCGTCGTCGGGTACCTTGCCGATGTCGTGGAGCAGGCCTGCGCGGCGTGCCGTCTTGGGGTTCAGCCCCAGCTCGGCGGCCATGATACCCGCGAGGTTGGCCGTTTCACGGGCGTGCTGCAGGAGGTTCTGGCCGTAGGACGAACGGTATTTCATTTTGCCGATCATGCGGATCAGCTCGGGGTGCAGCCCGTGGATGCCGAGGTCGATCGTGGTGCGTTTCCCGACTTCGACGATCTCCTCTTCGATCTGTTTCTGTACTTTGGCTACGACCTCCTCGATACGTGCCGGGTGGATGCGGCCGTCGGTCACCAGCTGGTGCAGCGCCAGGCGGGCGATCTCGCGGCGGACAGGGTCGAACCCGCTGAGGATGATGGCTTCGGGGGTGTCGTCTACGATGATCTCGATGCCGGTCGCTGCCTCCAGTGCCCGGATGTTGCGGCCCTCGCGGCCGATGATGCGGCCTTTGACCTCATCGCTTTCGATGTTGAAGACCGTCACGGCGTTCTCGATGGCCGTCTCCGTGGCCACGCGCTGGATCGAAGCCACGATAATCCGCTTGGCCTCCTTCGTGGCGGTCATCTTCGCTTCCTCGATGGTTTCGTTCACATAGGAAGCAGCCTCGGTCTTGGCCTCGGCCTTCATGTTCTCGATGAGGATGTTCTTGGCATCCTCCGAGCTCATGCCCGAGATTTGTTCCAGCCGCATGTTCTGCTCGCGCATCATCTGGTCGACTTCCTCCTTCTTGTGCTCGAGGATTTGCAGCTGGTTCTGCATCTGCTCCTTCAGGCGCTCGTTCTCGCGGAGTTTGTTCTCCAGCTCGCGCTGCTGGTTCTGCAGGTTGCCCTCGATCTGTTTGGCGCGCTGTTCGCTCTGGGCGATCTTCTGGTTGCGCTCGTTGACCTGGCGGTCGTATTCGCTTTTCAGCTGTATGAACTTCTCTTTTGCCTGGAGGATTTTCTCCTTTTTAATCATCTCCCCTTCGGCCTCGGCCTCTTTCAGGGCGGCTTCGCGCCGCTTGCGGATCGAGGTCTTGGCTACGAGGTTCGTGACGACCGCGTAGATTCCGACGGCGGCCACGGCAGAGATGCAGGCAACCAAAATGGTGGTATACATGTTTTTGTTGCTGTTTTGAATTTGTTATTATAGGGTTTGTTGTAGTGCATAAAAAAACCGCATAGGATTCCTTAGTCTTGTTTGACGAATCTGCAGATAAGTCATGTGTGGGGGCTCCGACAATCGCAATCTTCCAACGGTACGCCGTAGCATACACCCCGAAGGGTCAAGGCCTGATTTTGAAGCGCCTTGAGTTGCCCCAATTTAAAAAGTGTTCAGTTTCGCAAAGCTGTAAGGAATCTATGCGGGTAGATTTTTCCTTCGTATGTTAAAGAACCTCGTTTTTTACGGTTTGCCCGGGCAAATCCCGTGCCTGGCCCTCACTCACCGTTGCAGGGTGTTGAGGTAGGCGTCAATCTCTTCCCCGAGCCGCCCCAGATGTTTCAGGTCTTCGTCGCCCAGTTCGCGGCTTTGCCGCATGTCGACGTTTGCAATGGCGAATTTCAGTGCGGCCATCGACAGGTAGTCCTGATCCGTCCAGTTCTTGAAGTTGTTCTGTTTTATCGCCGCGAGGTAGTTGTTCACCTCCCGTTCGGCAAGACGGTATACCTCCTCCTTTTCGCTTTCGATGTTGAGCGAATAGCTTTTCCCGGCTATCTTGAGGGTTATCGCCTGTTGTGCCATGTCGTTTTTGTTTCGTTTATCTTGCTGCCTCTTATTCATCTGCGGCCCGGGTGCTGGTTGCGGCGTTACTGCCGGTTCGCCGTCCCTTCCCGTTATTCGGGCCTTCCGAGCAGTGCGATGCATTTGTCAACCTCCCGCATAAGACGGTTGACGCGCGCCCGCGCTTTCTCCCGGTTGCGGCTTTCACCCGCCAGTCCCTCCGTCAGTTGCATACGTGACAATTCGCCGTCGAGTTCGCGGATGCGCTCCTGCAAAGTCCTGTTTTCGGCTTTCAGGTTGTCGCGCTGCGCCGTCAGTTCCGCACACGATTCCGACAACCTTTTGTGGTCGTCGATGAGCTGCCGGATACGGGCTTCGATATTCGTTATCACGCTTTTTTCGGCCATTGGGTCTCGGGTAAAGTCCGATTTACATTTCAAAGGTATGAAAAGGAACGCTAAAAAACAAATTTTATTTCCCGACGGCCTTTCCGTAAAGGTCGTAATCGGCGGCGCCGTCGATCCGTATTTCGTAGAAATGCCCCCGCAGAAGACGCCGTTCCGCAGCCGGGATCAGTATCTCCTGGTCGACCTCGGGCGAGTCGTATTGCGTCCGTCCGACATAGTAGTCGCCCTGCCGCGAATCGATTAGAACCCGTTCCGTGCGGCCTACACGGCGCAGGTTGTTTTCGCGGGCGATGTCGTTCTGGAGCGTCATGATGCGTTCCACGCGCTGCTGTTTGACCTCCTCCGGGACGTCGTCCGCCAGTTCGCGTGCCGAGTAGGTGCCCTCCTCCTCGGAATAGGCGAAGACCCCGAGGCGTTCGAACCGTACGTCGCGTACGAACTGTTCCAGTTCCGTGAAATCCGCTTCCGTTTCACCGGGATAGCCGACCAGCAGCGTCGTGCGCAGCGCCAGGTCGGGGATCGCCCCCCGCAATTTTTTGACCAGCGCATAGGCTTCGGCCTTGGTGTGGCGGCGGTGCATGGCCGAGAGCTGTGCGTCGGAGATGTGCTGGAACGGGATGTCGAGGTATTTGCAGATCTTGGGCTCGGATGCCATGGCTTCGATCACCTCGTCGGGGAATGCCGTGGGATAGGCGTAGTGGAGGCGTATCCACTCGATGCCGTCGATGCGGCACAGGCGGCGCAGCAGTTCGGCCAGGCGGCGCTTCCCGTAGAGGTCGAGCCCGTAGTAGGTCGTGTCCTGCGCGATGACGATCAGTTCCTTCACGCCTCCGGCAGCGAGTTTGCGCGCCTCCTCCTCCAGTTCCTCCATCGGCACGGAAACGTGCCCGCCGCGGATGAGCGGGATGGCGCAGTAGCCGCATTTCCAGTTGCAACCCTCCGAGATTTTCAGGTAGGCATAGTGCCTGGGCGTCGAGAGGTGCCGCTCAGTGGCCAGGGCCGGGTCTTCGGCGGCTCCCAGCGCCCGGGCGATGCCGTCCCATGTGCGGGCGCCGAAGAACCCGTCCACTTCGGGGAGTTCGGCGCGCAGGGAGTCGGCATAGCGTTCCGAGAGGCAGCCGATGACGAACAGCCGCTCGATCTTGCCGGCGTTTTTCGCGGCCGCCGCGCGCAGGATCATGTCGACCGACTCCTGTTTGGCGTCGCCGATGAACCCGCAGGTGTTGATGACTACGACCTTGGCGTCCGTGCGGTCGCTGTCGAAAAGGACTTCGTAGCCTGCCGCCGCGAGCCGTGCCATCAGGTGCTCGCTGTCGACCGTGTTCTTCGAACAACCGAGCGTTATGACGTTGATCTTTTTCATTCCGTATCTGGTTTCCGCTGCAAAAGTACGAAATAATCCCGGAATCGCCGCCAGCCGCGGCGGTTTCCCGTGCATAAAAAGAGGATGCGGCCCCGAAGCCGCATCCTCCTTCCAACTAAATTAAACCAACCTTTACCACATGACGTTTATCGTATAGGCCTCGATGCCGTTTCCGACCGATATCGGGGCAACATCCGTAAAGCCCCAGAAGCGTTCTTCGGCGAGCATGAAGATCGTATACGCGCTTCCGGACGCGACGTTGTAGACCTTGAATGAACCGTCCGTATTCTGTACTGCCGATTCGAGCGCTCCGAGCAGGTCGTTCTTGACCGTGCCGATCATCAGCATGTTCATATTTTCGCGCTTGAGCGTGTTCATGACGCCGTTTTCACCGCCGAAGGCGTTGATCTGCTCGTTCGTTTCGAAGCGTACCGTGCGGAAATTGATGTCGTAGGCGATGTCCACGGTGCCGGTCACGGTGCCGTTTTCATCCTTGTCGGTGCGCGTACCTTCCATCAGCGGGGAGAAGCCCGTGACGTAGCAGCCTTTGCCGCAGGCCGTGGCCTTGACCGAGCGGGTCGGCTGGTTGAAGAAAAGCGTGCTGCCCTTGTAGGTCGTCCTGTTGGTCAGCCCGTTGAAGGCGAAGGCCGTCCAGCGGTAGGTGTTGATCGAGATCTGCATCACCTTGTCCAGGTTGGCGTTGTCCGAACGGTCGAAGACCGTGAGCCATGCCTCTTCGCGGCTTTTGAGCGTGTTGACCATGTAGTTGTTGAGAGCCGTGTAGTCGGCATCGCCCGTAATCAGCGCCCCGTCGCTCAGGCGGCTGACGAACTGGATCCTGGCGTTGAACTTGTCGGACGGCTTGGCGACCACCGAACTGAGCGAATACTCGTAATCGTCCGAACAACCGGTAAATACCGGGGCTGCCATGGCGAGCGCGAGCAGTGCTGAGAGATATTTTTGTATGTTTTTCATATTTTCGACTTTTGTGAATTCGACGAACTGCTATTTAAGTACCAAGGTGGCTGTGATCGGGTCATGGTCGGAGAGCGATGCCTTGCCATTGGCGGCAGGGCAGGAATGGGATTTGAAATCATGGCCCGTCCATCGACCTTTGGGGAAAGCAAAGATGTGGTCTACCCAAGACACCCCGATGTGGTCGCCTAAATTTCTGAATTCAGGAAGCACGTTTGTTCCCCATCCGACGTTCAAGTCTCCCATCAGGATTGTCGGGTATTCGGGATTGTTCAGCCCGGCTTGTGTTACAACATTTTGTTCCTGCTGTTGGATGACCTGATCTATTCCGCAATGGTCGAAATGCGTACAGATAATGCGCACGATCTGTCCGTCCGAATCGGAGGTCGGTACCAGAATGTCGATGTAGCCCATACTTCGCTGGTCATAACCATACAGATAATATTCATAGCCTGTATTCCACTGGTAGTTGCCCTCGCCTTTGGCATGTTTGTAGGGATGCAATGCGGAGAAGGAACTTACGATCGGGTATTTCGAGAGGATGCCGTTGCCGTAGAACCCTACGTCCTTGGGATAGGACATGATGAAGTAGGGGTACATGTCCAGGCGGGACGCCAGTTCGGTCAGTTTCTCCTTGCCCATACGGCTGGTGCCGGTCTCGAGCTCGTTGATGCAGACGATATCGGGATTCTGGGCCTTGATCAGGTCGACGTACTCGTCGACGATGAAGTCGATCTGGTTGGACTTGTCCGTCATTTCGAACGACAGCACGTTCCAGTCCAGTACTTTCAGTTGTACGGTTTGCGCCTTCGCCGCAGCCGTCGTAAGGAGCAGGCCGCATAAGGCACCTGCACGGATGATATGTTTCAGCAGTTTCATATTCGGTAATGATCTTGGTTGTTTACTAATAACCTTGGTTCTGGGTCAGGTTCACCGTGCCGTTGAATGCCGTTACGGGGATCGGGAAAACCTGGTTGATGACGGGATCGAACGTGCGCCCGTTGTCATAGTTGCTCGGCGCGTCGATGACCACCTGCTGCAGGTCGTAATCCCAGTGCGAGTTCACGCGCTGCGTGGGTTTGGCGTAGGTCTCCTTGGCGTCGCCCCAGCGAACCATGTCCAGGTGGCGGCTCGGCATGAACTCGAACGCCAGTTCGCAGCGGCGCTGGTTCTTGAGCTCGGCTTTGGTCGCCGGGCTGTTCTCCGGGAGACGGGCGCGTTTGCGGATGCGGTTGAGCAGTTGTTTGGCTTCGGCGTCGCCTTCGCCGTTCTTCCAGATCAGCGCCTCGGCTTTCATCAGCAGGACGTCGGCGAAGCGGATGAGGCAGGTGCCGAGCGTGTTGCTGGCGTTGTCGCCGTTGGAATTCACCTCCTTGCCTTTGCAGTCGGCCTCTTCCCACGGGGAGAGGAATTTGCGGAACGACATGCCTGTATCCGAGGAGATCGAATAGGAGTTGCTGCCGAATACGATGTCCCGGCCCATGAAGCGGATCGTCTGCCCGGGGTAGATGATCGTCGCGTCGCGGCGGGTGTCGCCCGATTCGAATGCGTTCCACAGGGAAAGGGTGGGCTGGAAATAACCCCAGTGGTTGTACAGGCCCCAGCCGCCGTTCTGGAAGGACATGCCGTGAAATTTCGGGCCGTCGACCGCGTTGCCCAGCAGCGAGAAGATATATTCGCAGCCGAAATTCTGCTGCTTGCGCCAGAGGTTGGCGAAGGCCTTGTCCGTGCCGTCGTCGAACAGTTCGCGCTTGTCGGCGCCGGTGAGTCCCATCACCTTGTCGCACATTTCGATGACCGTGTCGTAGTATTTGGCGTCGAACTGTGCGGCATAGAGGGCTGCGCGTGCGGCGAGGGCCCAGGCTGCGGCCTTGTGGGGCATGCCGTACTCTTCGGGTGCGAGCTGCGAGAAGAGAGGCAGGCGTTTGCCGGCTTCGCGCAGGTCGCTGATGATCTGGTCGTAGTTCTGCAATACGGAGGCCGGGCGCGGGCTGTCCATGGCTGCGGGCTCCGTCGTGTCGAGGATGATCGGGATGCCGCCGTTGGGGCCGTTGTCACCGTAGTAGGGCGAGAGCCACAGCATGGCGAACCCGCGGAAGAAATAGGCGGTGCCGGTGGCTTTGGTCTTGAACGCGTTGTCGAGGTTCATCGTCGGGACGACCTTGATGATGTTGTTGGCCTTGGCGTTGACCTCGTACATGATCTTCCAGTTGTTCTTCACGTCGCGGCCGTTGCTGGGCGACATGCGGAAGTTGCGGATGTCTTCGGCTTCGCCCTGGGGACGGCCTACGGTCATGTCGTCGCTGCAGCATTCGAACCACGTGATGCCGCGGCCGGTGACGCCCTCGGAGTCGTTCGTGTTGAAGGAGAAGAGGGCGACGAGCGCTTTCTCTACGTCTTCCTGGGTCTCCCAGTCCGTCTTGGCTCCGTATTTCTTGGTGTCGAGGAAGTCTTCGCAGCTCGCCAAAAGGGAACAGCAGAGGGCGAGGCTGGCTATTATCAATATCTTTTTCATCGCTATTGTAGTTTGTGTTGGTTAGAAATTAATGTTCACACCGAAATTGAAGAAACGCGATACGGGGTAAACACCGCGGTCGATACCGTAGTTGCCGACCTCGGGATCGACGCCCGAATAACCGGTGATCGTGCATACGTTGTCGACGCTCATGTAGACGCGCAGCGAACCGTTCTCCATTCCGACGAAGCGGCTGACGCTCTTGGGCAGCGTGTAACCCAGCGTGATGTTTTTCAGGCGCAGGTAGTCGCCGTCCTCGAGGAATATGTCGGAGAATTTGCTGTAGTTACCGTTCGTATCGCTGCCCGTTACCAGGCCCAGGCGGGGGTATTTGCTACCCTGGGGGTTGAAGTCCCAGCTGTTGTACACGTCGGAAATGAGGTTGCCGTAGTCGTTGCGGCCGTTCATGGCCATCTGCTTGAGGCCGTTGTAGACCTTGTTGCCGGTCACGCCCTGGAAGAAGAAGCTGAAGTCAAAGCCTTTCCAGTTGAGCGAGCCTCCGAACGAGAAGGTGTTCTTGGGGGTGTAGGAACCTGCGAAGGTCTTGTCGTCGTCGTTGATCACGCCGTCGTTGTTGGTGTCGATGAAGATCAGGTCGCCGACCTTCGCGTCGGGCATCAGCAGTTTCGCTTCTCCGGTTTCGGGGTTCTTGTAGATGTACTTGTTGATTTCGTCCTGCGAACGGAAGATGCCTGCCGTGCGGTAGACCATGAACGAATACCAGGGTTGCCCTGCGTCGGAGTAGAGGATCGGGTTGCTGTTCAGGTTGGGCGAGGTGTGCATCACGGCGCCTTTGCGAACTCCGTATTCGCGTACGTAACCCTTGTTCGTCGAGAAGTTGCCCCAGACGTTGTAGGTCAGTTTGCCCTGTGCCGCGCTGCCGTTGTAGTTCACCGAGAATTCCCAGCCCTTGTTCAGCACGTTGCCCATATTGCCCATGGGAGGATCCGCCACGCCGATCTGTTCGGGGGTGGGAATGTAGTCGATCAGGTCTTTGGTTACCTTGTGGTAGTAGTCCACGCTGATGTTCAGTTTGTTCTTGAACATCGTCAGGTCGAGACCCGCACTGGTCTGCTCGGTGGTTTCCCAGCGGGCGGAATAGTTGGGAATCGTGTTGAGGTAGGTTCCCTGGAGCAACTGGTCGAGGTTCTGGCCGAAGATGATCGGGTATTGGTAGTTCAGGAGCTCGACGGTGGCGACGTTGTTTGGATAGAGGTCGACATTACCGATGCGGCCCCAGCCTGCGCGGAACTTGACCAGGTCGAAAACCTTGTCGAGGCCTGCATTCCGGAAGAATTTTTCGGACGAGAGTTTCCACGATCCCGATACCGAGGGGAACCAGTCGTAGTTCTTGCTCGCAGGCAGCTTTGAAGAGGCGTCGCGGCGCACGCTGCCCACCAGGAAATAGCGGTCGTCGAACGAATAACCCAGGCGGGCCAGGAACGACACCATGGTCTGTTCGTATTTGCTCTCCTTGGGCGTGTTCGAAGTCCAGTCGTTGGCCTGATCCCAGATCGAGCTGTTGATATCGTTGTCGGGATACCCTCTCGAATATACTTTCCGGCTGTGCAGCCTCTTGAAGTCGGCCGTGAAGCCCGCCATCGCGCTGATGTGGTGCCGGCCGAATACCTGTGCATAGGTCGCGATCGTCTCCGAGAGCCAGTGGTTGTCCCGGTCGAAGAACTGTTCGCGGTAGTTGATGTCGCGCCGCAAACCCTTCTCCGTCATGGTGGGGTAGAACTCGTCGGACTCTTTGTTGCGCAGGTCGATGGTGAAGTCGGACTTGATCGTCAGCGACGAGATGGGCTTGATTTCGATCGAGGTCGTCGAGAAGATTTTGTGCTCGGGGTATTTGCGGTGCATCCTTTCGAGGTATGCTACCGGGTTGTAGAGCATCGGCGTGCCGTTCACGTCCGCCCACTCGGGGCTCGTACCGCCGTAATAGCGGTTGCCCTTCTCGTCGCGGGCGTATGTCCCGTCCTCGTTCATCTCGTAGACCGAGGCTGCGCGCGGATACCATACGGCGCCCATGATCGGGCCCTGGTGGCTGGTGTCCACGTTGCCCTGTCCGTTGGATACGACGAACGACGCACGCTCCGAAATCTTGAGCCAGTTGGTGAGTTTGAAGTCGGTCTGCAATTTGCCGTTGAAGCTTTCGCTGTACGTGTTGAGCAGCACGCCGTCCTTCTTGTCGTAGGATACCGAGAAGATGGACTGTACCTTCTCGCTGCCGCCCGAGATCGTTGCGGCGTAGTGCTGCGTGAAACCGGTCTGGAAAATCTCGTCCAGCCAGTCGGTGCGGGTAACGTTGCCCCAGGGATATACCTCGGGGTTGGCGGCGCTGGGAAGCTGGCTGCCGGGATTGTTCTCCACGGTTCTTGCCCACACTTCGTTGTATTGTTCCGCCGTGAGCATGTTCGGCAGGTTGGTCACTTTCTCGAAACCGAGCGAGACATTCACGTCTACGCGGAGCTTGCCGCTCTGGGCCTTCTTCGTCGTGATGAGGATGACACCGCTCGAACCTACCGACGCTCCGTAGATTGCCGCCGAGGCGGCATCCTTGAGTACGGTGATCGTTTCGACGTCCTCCATCATGTAGGGGGCGTTGGGCACGCCGTCCACGACGACAAGTACGCCGTCGCCCGAGGTCGGGTCGTCGTCGTTGCCTTTCGATCCACGGCCGCGGATCGTGAACGAGGCGGGTTTCATCGGGTCACCGGTCTGCTGTACGGTGACGCCGGGCATACGGCCCTGGAGGATGGTCGCCAGGTTCGAGGCGCGGCTTTTGGCCGCTTCGTCGAGCTTGACGGTCGTCACGGCCATCGAGAGGTCTTCCTTACGCTGCGAGCCGTAGCCGATGGCTACGACTTCGCCGATCATCGTGGCATCCTCCTCCAGCGTGACGTCGATCGCGGTGCGGTTCATGACTGCGACGTTCTGGGGTTTGTAGCCGATGAACGAGAAGCCCAGGGTCGCGTTGCCGCTTACGGAGATCTGGTAATTGCCCTCCGCGTCGGTCGTGACGCCGTTGGTCGTCCCTTGTTCTATGACCGAAGCGCCGATGAGCGGTGCGTGGCTGGTGTCGGTCAGACGCCCTGTGACCGTGACGCGGTCTTGCGCTTGGGCCGGATGAATGAGCAGGCACAGCAGCATACTCATCAGAAGAAAGCGGACGATGCCCCTGTTCTTCTCCGAAGTAGTCAAATTCATTTTCATAGAGTTAAGGTTAATATTAGTATTATATAAGTATAGAGGCTCGGTTTGCACCGAATAGGTTGGCTTGATTTATTAAAATATTTTAAATAATCACGGGTGTTTGTCGTCGATTTGTAATATGTGGAAATTCGATATTCAAAATTATGTATATCGAAATTCTTGCTGGGCGTGGTTTGCGTATTTGAATCCTCAGATTGCGTATAATTGACTTCCGCGTACGGGTGATCCGGATGAACCGGACACAAAAAAGGCGACAGGCTCCGATTTCGGAGCCTGTCGCCTGATACTTATATTGTTACTGTATGTTGTCCGTTATCCCGGCGGAATCGGGGGCGGTTGCTATCCCGTTCCCAGCTATTCTCCCGGGGACGGGACGCCGGGTTCGTTTTCTGGGGCGGTGTCCTTTGTGAGTGTTTCGCCCGTGAGTTTTTTCGCCCAATGCCCGGGGGAAGCCAGCATGGTGAACGGGTAGCTGACATCGAACCAAACCTCCGAGATTTTGGAGTCGGATGTGTCCAGCGGTTCTATGTCGATCTTGTCGTAGGGGATGCCGTCGTCTTTGCGGATGAGTTGTTGCCCCAGAACTTTCCGGACTCCCATGTAATCGTACATGAAGGTATATTCGTCGCGGACGTTGACCACGACAGCCGGGTACTGTTCGCTCCCCTCCCCGAGCAGGCTTATCCATGTCAGCAGGGCGTAAAGCCGCCATTCGAGCCGTTGCACCTCTTCGTTGGTCCGTCCGAGTTCCCGGGCGATCCACAAAGCGTCCGACAGCGCGTGGGGCGTTGCCGGGGTTTTCTTCAGGGCGGAATTCAATGCGTCGTATGCCTCCGTATAGCGCTTTTCCTTGGTCGCTTCGTTCCACGAATCCCGGCCGTCGCTTCCTGCCATACAGAATCCTGCGCGAAGGGGTCGCCGGCTGTCGGTGCTGCCATGGCGGAAGTGCCGGCCTGTTCGTCGGCCTGCATGCGGCAACTGTCTGCCGCGGCCGGTTGCTGGGCTTTTCCCGGAAGGCTGCATCCCAGAGCGAGCAATAAGCCCCAGAGGATTGGTTTCACAGGCGTGGGGCGTTTTATTTCGTTTCGTGGCTGAACAGGGCGTTCACGAACTCCCTGCGGTCGAAAATGCGGAGCTGGTCGATGCCTTCCCCGATCCCGATGTAGCGCACCGGGATGTGGAACTGGTCGCTGATGCCGATCACCACGCCGCCCTTGGCCGTGCCGTCGAGCTTGGTGATGGTGAGCGAAGTGACCTGCGTCGCCTGCGTGAACTGCCGTGCCTGTTCGAAGGCGTTTTGTCCTGTGGAGCCGTCGAGCACCAGCATTACCTCGTGCGGGGCTCCGGGGATGACCTTGCCCATGACATTGCGGATTTTGGTCAGTTCGTTCATCAGGTTGACTTTGTTGTGCAGGCGGCCTGCCGTGTCGATCAGCACCACGTCGGCGCCGTTGGCCTTGGCCGACGTCAGCGTGTCGAACGCCACCGATGCCGGGTCGGATCCCATCTCCTGGCGGATCATCGTCGCCCCGGCGCGGTCGGCCCAGACCTTGAGCTGGTCGATGGCGGCGGCGCGGAACGTATCGGCGGCACCGATCCAGACTTTCAGCCCGGCCTTGGTCAGCTGTGCCGCGAGCTTGCCGATGGTGGTGGTCTTGCCCGCGCCGTTGACGCCGACGACCATCACCACGTAGGGTTCGCCCTGCCTGGCGTCGAGCCCGAAATGCTTCTCCGAGCCGTGCGACTCCTCCATCAGCGACATGACCTCCTCGCGCAGGATGGACTGGAGCTCGGACGTATTCATGTATTTGTCGCGCGCCACACGCTCTTCGATGCGCCGGATAATCTTCACCGTGGTTTCCACGCCCACGTCCGACGTAATCAGCACCTCCTCCACGTCGTCCAGCAGGTCGGCATCGACCGTCGAGCGGCCTGCTACGGCACGGGCGAGTTTCGAGAAGATTCCGGTCTTGGTCTTTTCGAGCCCCGCGTTAAGCTCTTCCTGCTGCTGTTGCCGGCTCTCCGGAATGTCCGCTGCGGCGCTATCCTGTTTCTTTTTGAAAATATCGAAAAATCCCATACTTATATTTATATATCCTGACAAAGATAATAAGAAAGTTTGGAAAAAAACGTTATATTTGCGCTATATACATTTCCTGCAATGATGAAAAAAACGATCCTGCTGCTGTTGGCAGCGTTTTGCGGCGTACTGACTGTCGCAGCCCAAGACCTGATAATCAAGGCTGACGCCTCGAAGGTCGAAGCGAAAGTGACGGAGATAACCCCCGAGTCCGTTCGTTACAAGCGTTTCTCCAATCCCGACGGCCCGACTTACGTCCTGCCCGTGTCGGAAATCAGCTATATCCAATATGCAAACGGCGAGAAGGAGTATTTCAAGGCTGCCGCGAGCATTCCTGCAA
>NZ_FR893505.1:52170-71913 GCF_000435435.1 Alistipes sp. CAG:29
CCGGTGCCCCCGGCCACCCCGGCGGGGGAGCCCGCTAAGGTTTCCGCCGCTCCCGCCGCTCCCGCTGCGGCCGAGGCGCCTGCCGCCAGCCCTGCCGGTGGGGTGAAGTATGTGGTCAAGGAGTACGAGATCGGCGAATTCTATAACCAGGACGGGATCAAGGGCGTCGTGTGTATGCTCTCCGACGACCGCCAGCACGGGCTGGTAATCTCGCTCGATGAGATTTACCTGCACTGGAGCGAGTTCCGCAAGCCCGACCTGCGCGTCATCGGTACGGACAACCGTTCCGACGGCAGTGTGAACATGGAGAAAGTTGCGGCCTACATCGCCGAGAACAACCTTTCGTGGGACGATTTCCCGGCATTCAAGTGGTGCCGCGAGAAGGGTGAGGGCTGGTACCTTCCGTCGATCGACGAACTGCTGAACATCGGCCATAATTACAGCGGCGGGACGCGTGTGCAGTCCAGCCGCCAGGCCCGTAATCGGTTCAACAACGCCCTCAAGAATAACGGCGGCAAGCGTATGGATCGGCTGGTCTACTATTTCTCCTCGACCGAGAAGGACGAGAAGTCGGCCTTTACGTCGCATATGGGTATCGAACCTCCCTATGTCGTCGAAATTCCCAAGTATAACAATTTTCTGGTGCGCGCGGTACACAAGTTCTGATTCGCCGGGAGAGAGCCGGAGAAATACAAAGGGCATCCGATCGGATGCCCTTTGTATTTAAGATTAGCTCTTAAAATACTTATTTCTTCTCTTCGAAGAATTCCTTGACCTGGTCGTTGGGAATGATGCCTTCCTTGAACATGTAAGCACCGGTCTTGTCCGACTTGACCATCTTGATGCACTTCGTAAAGTTCTTACCCGTGCCGGTTTTCAGTGTTGCGACTACTTTCTTTGCCATAGAGCTTCAAAACTATTTAATTTCACGGTGAACGGTGACCTTCTTCAAGAACGGATTGTACTTTTTACGCTCCAGACGGTCGGGGGTGTTCTTTTTGTTTTTCGTCGTGATGTAACGGGACATTCCCGGAACTCCGCTCTGTTTCTGTTCGGTGCATTCGAGAATGACCTGAACCCTGTTGCCTTTCTTTGCCATTTGTTACTTCGGTGTTTTAGTAAACGGACTTGGGTGCGGCAGCCTCGCGCAGTGCTACTGCAAGACCCTTCTTGTTGATTGTTTTCATTCCGGCTGCCGACACCTTCAGGGTGATCCAGCGGCCTTCCTGCTCGGACCAGAAACGCTTGGTTTTCAGATTGGGGCTGAATTTGCGTTTGGTCTTGTGGTGCGAGTGCGAGACGTTGTTGCCCACGATCGCTACCTTGCCTGTGATTTCGCAAACTTTCATTGTTGTTTTCGCTAAATTTGTTCGTTATTCCCGTAAGGGAGTGCAAATATAAGGAAAAAATGAGAATTAAAGATTAATAATCCACATTAATTTTCCGGTGCGTGGTCTATTGTATTGGTTTTTAGTGTTTAACGTAACGGTATCGAAAGTGCGAAACGTGCCCCTCCGCTGTAATTTGTGTCGAGTTTTATCGTGCCGCCCAGGGCCGAGGCGATCAGCCGGCACACGGTCAGCCCGAGCCCGAGCCCTTGCGAGAAGGTGTCGAGCTTGACGAAGCGTCCGAAAATATGCTCGGCCTCGCAAGCCGGGATGCCGGGCCCCGAGTCGGTTACCGTGAATGTGATGCGGCGGTTGCCGCCGTCCAGCGTATATGCGAGCGTGATTTCTCCGTCGGCCGCGAAATGTACGGCATTGCGCAGCATTTCGGTGATGGCTTTGGATATCAGCATGCACGAAGTGTGCAGGTGGAATTTCTCGCGTGCCGGGACAAAACGGATACTCACCGCCCGGGAACTGGACTGTGAGACCTTCTGAATACACTCCTGGCAGCATTCGTTGATGTCGGTCGGGCTCATGGCCGGCGGGGTTTCCGACGATTCGAGTCCGGCGATGTAGAGCACGTCGTCCACGAGTTTTTGGAGATAGCCGCTGTTTTCCTGGATGATGCTTATATAGGATTGTCGTTCGGCGGCGTCGGCATCGTCCGAGGCTGCGGCCAGCTCCGCAAATCCGACGATGGAGTTGAGCGGCGTATTGATCTCGTGCGTGATGTTGCGGATGAAGATGCCTTTCATCCGGTTGCTCTCTTCGGCGGCTCTCTTCGCGCGGGCGAGGTGGCGGTTCATGCGGAGCATTACCGCGATGAAGACAGCGGCCAGCAAGAGAATGCACGCCAAGCCGATCGTGCCCAGTTGGGTGCGGTGCAGGCGCTCTTCCTGCGCCTGTTGGCGCAGTTCTGCTTTTTCCATGTTCAACCGGTTGACATCGAGCAGCGTGGCGAATTCTCCGAGTGTCTTCTCGTTGTCGTCGTTGACTTGTTTGTGGTAGAGTTCGGTGTAATGCTGTATGTCCCGGTAGGCGGCTTCGAAATTGCCGAGGGCGGCGTAGGCGGCTGCACGGTTTTCATAGAGGTAGTAGAAATAGGATTCCTTGTATCCTTCTCTTTCGAACGACCTGATCAATTTGTCGATTGCGGCGATCATCTTGCCGTATTCGTGCGAATGGTTGTAGATGGCGACCTCGATTTCAGCGAGTTTGATCTCCGAGAGGTTGCCGTTCTGCCCGTCCTTGATCTCGTTGAAAAGTGCTTTGGCTTTGTCGGTCTGGCCTGTCTGGGCGAGCAGGTGCGTTTCCTTGGCCTTCAGACCCCAGATGTAGTCCGGTAGCGGAATGCATGCCTTGCCTTTTTCGACGGCTTCTGCGGCTTCGGGATAGCGTTGCAGATCCATCAGCATGGTCGCGAGTTCCGAATAGAGGTTCGAGAGATGGAATGTGTTGAGCCCGTTCTGGATGATGAAATCGATTGCCTTCCGGTAGTATTCCACAGCGGGTTTTTTCAATCCGCGGGTGCGGTAGATGTGTCCGAGCTGTTTGTATGCCTCGGCGGTTGCGGGTTTGTAATTGTCCTTTTCGGCCTGCGACATATACTGCTCCAGTTCGTATTGGGCGAGCGTGTATTGCGCCTGTTTGGTATAATAGAGAATCAGCCGCGACCAGGTGAAGTAGTAATACTTGATCTGGTCATTCTTGCGAGCGAAATCCTGCACGCGGGGAATCCATGCCTTGAGCGAGTCGAGGTTGTTGTTGAAATAGTAATGGTCGGCTTTCAAGCTCAGGGCGACGGCCTGCATCCGGATGTCGTGCTTCTCGCCCGAGAGCCGGAACAGCGTGTCCGCCTTGCTGAGGACGGCCGTGTCGCGTATGTTGTTGTTGCACCAGCGGTAATAGGCGTAAAGTGTACTGTCTACTTGTTGGTGGCTTTCGTTTTCAGCATGGGCCGTGGTGAGGAGCATACCGAACAACACCGACAGGAATAAGGTTCTTTTCATTTTGCGCTGGGCTGAATTGCTGCAAAAATAAGCTAAATTGTTTGCAAAAACAAACGGATCAGCCGTAATTTGAAACTATTTGCCCGGTTGGGCGGCGAGCAACTCTTCTTCGAGCAGTTCGATGGCGGCCGTTCCCGCTTCGCGGATGATCTGCGTGCGGTCGCCTTTGGCATGGATCAGCCGGGCCGTGGTGCGCAGGGGCGAACTGACGGCGATCCATACCGAACCGACCGGGTATTCGGGGGTGCCGCCCGTGGGGCCTGCGATCCCTGTCGTGGCGATAGCGTAGTGTGCATTTGCCAGATGGCGGACGCCTTCGGCCATCTGGCGTACGACCTGTTCGCTGACGGCGCCGTAGCGGGCTATCGTATCGCAGCAGATGTTTACGAAGTTCTGCTTGGCATCGAGGCTGTAAGTCACTACGCCGCATTTGAAATAGGCCGAGGCACCCGGCATGGCCGTGAAGCGTGCCGCGATGGTACCGCCCGTGCAGCTTTCCGCCGTGGCAAGGGTCTGGATGCGGTCGGTCAGGAGTTTATGCACCCGCTCCTCGGGCTGCTGACGCATGCAGGATGTGAGGGCGAGGAGTGCACCGATGGTTGAGGCAAGTATTCTATGCATGGGACGAATGTATTATTTACCGTTGAGTTCGTCGCGCAGCAGGCTGATGGCGAAGGCGCTGGCCCGGTCGATGATCTGCCCGCGGTCGGAACCGCACTGTTTGAGGATGGCGGTCGTCCGGTGTGGGGTCGCCACGGCGATCCATACCGTGCCGACCGGCTTTTCGGCGGAGCCGCCCGCGGGGCCTGCGATACCGGTGGTCGCTATGGCGTAGTCGGCACCCGAGATCCGTCGTGCCCCTTCGGCCATTCGCCGTGCGACCTCTTCGCTGACGGCGCCGTGGCGGGCAATGACCTCCGGGTCTACGCCCAGGATATCGTGTTTCGAGGCGTTGCTGTACGAAACTACGCCGCAGAGGAAATAGGCCGAAGCACCCGGCATGGCCGTGAAACGTGCCGCGATGTTGCCTCCGGTGCAGCTTTCCGCCGTGGCGAGGGTCAGCCCGCGCTCGGTGAGCAGCTTGTGTACCAGTTCCTGCATGGTGGCCGTTTCGTACCCGATGATGTTGTGGGGGATGATTTTCCGCAGTGCCTCGAATTGCCGTTCGATCTCCTTCGAAACGCTTTCGCCCTCGACCTCATAGGCCGACAGGCGCAGCCGTACGGCGCCCGGATTGGGCAGGTAAGCCAGTTTCAGGTAGGATGGCAGGGCGTTTTCCCATGCTTCGATCTTTGCGGCGAGCATCGACTCGGGCAGCCCGGCCGTGATCATCGTGCGGTGTATGATCTGGCGTAGTTCGAAATGCGCTTTCAGGCGCGGCATCACTTCGTCCTGCATCAGGTGTTCCATCTCGTAGGGGACACCGGGCAGCGAGACTACCACCTTGCCGTCGCGTTCGAACCACATGCCCGGAGCCGTGCCGTGGGCGTTGAACAGCACCGTGCAGCAGGCCGGAACCATCGCCTGCCCGCGGTTGAGTTCGTTGAACTCGATGCCGCGCCCTTCGAGCATGCGTTTCACATGGTCGGCGACCCGTTGGTCGGGCACCAGTTCGCAGCCGAACATTCCGGCCAGGGTCTTTTTGGTGATGTCGTCCTTGGTGGGGCCGAGCCCCCCGGTGATGACGACGACGTTGGAATCTCCCAGGGCGCGTTCCACGCTCCGGACGATCTGTGTGCTGTCGTCGCCGATCGAAACCTTTTCGTGTACGACGATGCCGGCGGCGTTGAGGTGCTTGGCGATGGATACGGAGTTCGTATCCACGATCTGGCCGATGAGGATTTCATCGCCGATGGTGATGATCGTTGCTTTCATGGCAATATTTGAGGCTCAGGATGCGGGCTGTTTCTTGCGGGTGTCCGGTTCGTTATCTGCAGGTTGTGCCGGGCTGTTCTGTGTTTCCGGTGACGGGTTCGGCACCGATTCTGCAGGTGCGGCGGCCTGCGTTTGGGCTGTCGCGGCGGTTTCCGTTCCGGGTGCGGCCTTCCCGGCTTCCGGTGCCTGTGCGCCTGAAGCCGTCGCTGCTGCGGCTTTTGCCTCAGCGGCCTGAGCAGCAGCCCGGGCCTCTTCTTCGGCTCTCGCTTCTGCGGCTGCCTTGGCTGCTGCGGCCGCTTCGGCATCGGCGATCAGCGAACGGCAGATTTCGCCGACCAGCCCCGGCCCTTCGTAGATGTAACCGGTGTAGAGTTGCAGGAGGTCTGCGCCTGCGTCGAGCATCGCCTTGGCATCGGCGGGGCTCATGATGCCGCCCACGCCGATGATCGGAAAGTTGCCGCCCGAGCGGGTGTGGATGCGCCGCACGACCTCTACGGCCCGTTGGGTGAGCGGTGCGCCGCTCAGGCGGCCGCTGCCGATCTTGTCGAGCGCCATGTGGCTCGTATGCAGCCCTTCGCGGCGGTGGGTGCCGTTGGTGGCCACGATGCCGTCGAGCGGTGTTTCGAGCAGGATGTCGCTGATTTCGTCGATGACTTCGTCCGACATGTCGGGCGACACCTTGAGCATGATCGGCCGGTACTGGTTCTGCCCGCGGCGGAAGTCGAACAGCGGATCAAGTATCTGGAGTATGTGCGTGCGTGTGTAGGTGGTGCCTTCGCGGCAGGAGTTGTCGCAACTGATATTCACCGTGAAATAGTCCGCATACTGGTAGAGGTTGCGGAAGAGCCGGAGGTAATCTGCCGCCGCATTTTCGGGGGGCGTCACGGTGTTCTTGCCGATGTTGCAGCCCACGATGAGCCCTTCGTGCGGGCGGCGCAGGTGGCAGATCGTCTTGTCCAGCCCGCGGTTGGAGAGCCCGATGCGGTTGATGATAGCCCGGTCTTTGGGCAGCCGGAACACGCGCGGGCGCGGGTTGCCCGCCTGCGGGCGCGGGGTGACGGTACCTATTTCGATGAACCCGAAGCCGAGTGCCGCCAGTTCGCGGTAGGCTTCGCCGTTGTGGTCGAAACCTGCGGCCAGGCCGACGGGATTGGCGAATTTTACGCCGAAGACCTCGCGTTCGAGCGCCGGGTGCCGTACGGTGTAACATTTGCGCAGGAACCAGCGCCCGCCGGGTATGAGCCCGATGATGCGCAACAACAGAAGCGCCACATGGTGTGCCCGCTCGATGGTAAGCGAGAAAAGGATGGGCTTTATGATTCTCCGGTACATTTTCTTAAGGGCATTGTCCGTGGCCGCAAAGGTACTAAAAAAGAATTGATTTCGCTAAAAGTATTCCCTGCGGTAGCGGTAGTGGTCGCGCATAGCCTCGAAATCGGCGGGCCGCGCCTTGAGGCGGCAGCTTTCGGCTTCGATGTCATAGGCGTCGCCGATGGTCGTGCAAAGCTCCTGCCACGGGATCGGCCGCGGGACGGAGGGGGCGGCTTCGGAGGGGTACCAGCCCCGGAGCGGGAGGCCGAAGAAGCCGGCCAGCGTGGCGACGGACATGGCCGTGGCCGTGGCTTTGCCCTGCTCGGAGTAGCCGGCGACGTGGGGCGTGGCGAGCAGCGTGCGGTCGAGCAACTGCGGGTCGAGGCGCGGTTCGTGTTCCCAGACGTCGAGCACACAGGGATGGCCGCTCCGCAGCAATGCGTCGCCGTCGACCACTTCGCCGCGCGAGGAGTTCATCACTACGGCGCCCGGTTTCAGGCGGGCGAGCAGCCCCTCGCCGGCCATGTGCCGCGTCGAGGCGTCGAGCGGCGTGTGGAAGGTGAGCAGGTCGGCTTCGCGTGCGACCTCTTCCAGCGGCAGGAACCCGCAATGCTCGCGCTCTTCGCGCGGCGGGTCGCAGCAGACGACGCGGAAGCCCCACAGGCTGGCGTATTCCCGGATGAGGGAACCCACATGCCCGACGCCCACGATGCCCAGCGTCCGCTGTGCGGGCTCCCACCCCTGTGTACGCGCGAGGTGGGCCAGTACGGCGCCCGCCCATTGCAGTACGCCGCGGGCGTTGCAGCCTGCTGCCGTGGCGACCCGTATGCCGTGCGCCGCGCACCACGCCGTGTCGATGTGGTCGAACCCGATGGTGGCCGTGGCGATCAGACGGACGCGCGAACCGGCGAGCAGGCGCCCGTCGCAACGGGTGCGGGTGCGGATGATGAGGGCGTCGGCATCGCGCACGTCCTCCGCGGCGATCCGGCTGCCAGGCAGGTAGCGTACCTCGGCCCACGGCTCGAGAACCCCCTGCAAAAAAGGGATGGCACTGTCTGCGACGATTTTCATGGATAGTTGCTTTTTCCTGATTTCTTTTCTTTCCGGAAACAAATATAGGGAAAAATTAAATTTTTTGTACCTTTGTCATTTAAAATGAACATTTTCATTAAGCGGGGGCAGAGGTTGCAAGCATACTATCTGTGCCGGGCGCGGAAAATGGAGAATGAAATTCAACCGTATGGAACTAAACGCCTTCGATCCCGACGGGGTCGGTGTGGATAACGGAACCTATTTCGGGCTTCCTTTCGAGCCGGGAACGGCAGAACTGGTGCTGGTTTCGGCTCCGTGGGACGTGACGGTGTCGTACGGCGCCGGGACGGCCCATGCGCCCGATGCCGTGATAGAAGCCTCGACGCAGCTCGACTTCCATGAGCCGCTGGCTCCCGGCGTGTGGCGCCGCGGTATCGCCACGGCCGATGTGGACTATGCGTTGCTGGAGGAGTCGCAACGCTTGCGCAGCGATGCGGAGAAGGTGATTGCCCATCTCGAAGGCGGGGGAAGTCCCGAGGACGACTATGCGGTACGCAAGGTGCGCCGCATCAACGAAGGCTGCCGCGCCATGAACGCCAACATCGGGGCG
This sequence comes from Alistipes sp. CAG:29, assembly GCF_000435435.1. Taxonomy (NCBI): domain Bacteria; kingdom Pseudomonadati; phylum Bacteroidota; class Bacteroidia; order Bacteroidales; family Rikenellaceae; genus Alistipes; species Alistipes sp. CAG:29. The sequence goes on from NZ_FR893505.1 coordinate 60,396, forward strand.
CAGGCGGCGCGGTGGCTCGACGCAGGGAAGACCGTGGGACTGGTCGGGGGCGACCATTCGACGCCCTACGGACTGATCCGTGCCCTGGGTGACCGCCACGGGGAGTTCGGCATCTTGCATATCGACGCCCACTGCGACCTGCGCGATGCTTACGAAGGCTTCGAGTTCTCGCATGCTTCGATCATGTTCAACGTCCTGCGCGACGTGCCTTCGGTGAAAAAAATCGCCCAGGTCGCAGTGCGCGATTTCAGCGGGACGGAAGCCGCCCTGGCCGCTTCTTCCGCCCGTGTTGCCACCTTCGACGACCTGTCGCTCGCCGCCGCGATGTTCCGCGGCGAGACCTGGGACGCGCTGTGCCGGCGAATCGTGGATGCGCTGCCGCAGGAGGTTTACGTGAGCTTCGACATCGACGGCCTCACTTTTGAGAACTGTCCCCATACGGGTACGCCCGTCTGCGGGGGGCTTACGTTCAATCAGGCCGTGTGGCTGCTCGATACACTCGTGCGTTCGGGGCGCCGCATCATCGGGTTCGACGTCGTGGAGGTCGCTCCGGCGCCCGAAGCGAAAGTGGATGCCATCACCGGGGCGCGCATGCTCTGGAAATTGTGTAATTTGACATTAAAATCAAACGGACGGTAAATGCGACTATTTTCAATGTACCGCTGGGTACGTGAGCGTCATATGATCGGTATACGCGGCCGCAATTTTCTGGAAGCCCCCTGGGCGGGAGGCGTTGTACTGCTCGGTTGTGTGATCGTAGCCATGCTGCTGGCCAACCTGCCCGGGACTTCGCTCTATTACCGCCATCTGCTCGAAACGGATCTTTCGCTGATGGTGTACAGCCCCGACGGGCTGATCGACTGGGTTTTCCCGCGCGGAATGACCGTCGAGAAGCTGATCAACGACGGCCTGATGGTGATTTTCTTTTTCGCCGTCGGACTCGAAATAAAGCGGGAGATCGTTTGCGGGCAGCTTTCGTCGGCACGCCAGGCCATCCTGCCTGTATTGGCGGCCGCAGGCGGCATGCTCGCCCCCGCGATCATTTTCCTGTTCTTCAACCACGGCACCATAGCGGCCAACGGATGGGGTATACCCACGGCCACCGACATCGCCTTTGCCATCGGCATCCTTTCGATGCTGGGCGACCGCGTGCCGGTTTCGCTCAAAATATTCCTCACGGCACTGGCCATCGCCGACGACCTGGGGGCCATCCTGGTCATCGCGCTCTTCTACGGGGGGCAGGTGCAGATAAGCTGCCTGCTGGCGGCGTTGGTCATCATGCTCGCGGTCTACTTCATGAAGGAGATGGGCGAAAAACGCATGTTCTTTTACCTGGTGCCCGCCGTGGTGATCTGGGGGTTGTTCTACTATTCGGGCGTGCATTCGGCCATTTCGGGCGTGGCGATGGCCATGCTGATCCCGATGACGCCCCGTTACAGCAAGGAGTATTTCGCCCATAAGATGCGCCACCTGAAGGAGTTGATGTTGGCTGCGAGAACGTCGGGCGATGATTTTCCCAACGAGCACCACCGGTTCTACATGCGCCGCATGCGTTTGCTGGCGGCCGACTCGGTGGGTATGAGCTACCGCCTGGAGCATTCGCTGGCGCCCTATGTCACGTTCCTGGTGATGCCGATTTTCGCACTGGCGAACGCCGGTGTCGAGATCACCTCGCCCGAGTACCTGAATATTTTTCACTATTCGTCCGAGATCGGGTCGATCGGGATGGGTATTTTCTTCGGGCTCGTGGTCGGTAAGCCTTTGGGCATATTTCTTGCGAGCTGGGGTGCCGTGAAATCCGGCCTTGCCGTGATGCCCGAGGGGGCTACATGGCGCCTGTTGCTGGCCGTGGCCTGCCTGGGCGGCATAGGTTTCACGATGTCGTTGTTCGTCGATGCGCTGGCCTACACCGAACCCGACCTTGTCGACCGGGGCAAGATAGCGATTCTGATGGGTTCGATGGCCGCGGCCGTCCTGGGATGTCTGCTGATTTTGGTTTTTTCGAAGAAACGGAAATAAATAATATGCGTAAAACATTTTTTGCCCTGACAGCCATGGCGTTGCTGGCCGGAGCCTGCTCCAGGAAGTCGGGCGGGGGCGTGAAACTCAAGGCCGACACCGATTCGGTAGCTTATATCATCGGTATGAACGTGGGCATGAACCTGCTCAAAATGGATTCGACGCTCAACGTCAATGCCGTATGCGAGGGTATCCGCGACGTGTTCCGTGCCGGGGCGAAACTCTCGGCGGACGATGCCGAGGTCTATTACCTGCGTTACATGAACTATGTGCTGCCCGAAAAGGCGCGTGCCTACGAGGAGCAGTTCCTCGCGGACTTCGCCAAATCGAACCGCAGCTATGCCCGCACGCCGTCGGGCGTGACCTACGCCGTGGAGGTGCTGGGCGATCAGGAGCAGATTCCGGTTTCCGACCGGGACAGCGTTGCTCTGCGCTACATCATCCGCACGGCCGACGGGGCCGACGTCTACTCCTCCTACGAGCGCCGCGACACGCTGCGCACGTCGCTCGGCAGCCTGAACAAAGGGATGAAGGAGAGCGTGAAGCTGATCGGCAAGGGCGGGAAGATCAATGCATGGATGCCTTCTGCGGTTGCCTATGGCTCTGCGGGGGACAAAGAGCTCGGGATCCGGCCCAATGCCACGCTTTATTACGAAATCGAGCTTGTCGATCTCGACAAATATACGAATTGGTCGCGGCGCAATAATTTACGCCGGTAATTTGGGGCGATATCGTAATTATTTTATAACTTTGCGCGGGTGAACCCCGAACAGGCTCAAACGATTAGACTAAACATATTCAAAAAACGATGAAAAAGATTCTTTTTGCCGCGGCGCTTGCGGGTGCCGCAATCCTGACCGCCTGCGGAGACAAGGGCGGCGGTGTCCGTATGGGCAGCCTTTCCGAATTCGACTCGCTGTCGTATGTGCTGGGTGCGAACATTGGTAACGGTATAAATTTTGAAATGAGGGACATCCCCTTCGATTTCAAGGCCATCGACAAGGGTATCAAGGAAAGTGCGATGGGTAAGGCTACGCAGGAGCACGACAAATCGCTCGAAATGCTGCGCGAGTACTTCATGACCAAGCGCGGCGAGCGCGCCCAGGCAATCGCCGCCAAACGTGCCGAGCAGGACAGCATCCGTCTGGCCGGAGGCGACAGCACGAAGGTCGAATATCCCACGGCCGACCCTGCCATGTTCGAGAACGAGGAGGAGCGCGCCGAGATTTCGTATGCTTTCGGTAACGACATCGGTTACAACATCAGCCAGAGCGGTATGCCCATACAGCTGGTTTGGATCGGTCAGGCCATGCAGGACGTACGTGACGGCAAGGCCAAGATGACCGAGGACGAGGTAAACCAGTACCTGCAATATTATTTCATGGTGAAGCGCCCTGCCGAGAATGCCGCCGCATCGAAGGCATGGCTGGAGAAGACCGAGAAGAAGTCGGGCGTCAAGAAGACCGAGTCGGGCCTGCTCTACAAGGTTACCAAGGAGGGCGACGCTGCCAAGATGGCGAAGGATCCCCGCGATGTGGTTCGGGTACACTATACCGGATATACGCGTGAAGGCAAGGTGTTCGACACCTCGATCTTCAAGAACCGCTCGAAAGAGCAGCAGGAGATGATGCGCAAGCAGAGCCCCGATTCGTTCGATGAAAAGGGCGCTCCCAAGGAGGCTGACGAACCCGCCAAGTTCCCGCTGAACCGTGTCATCAAGGGTTGGACGGAAGGTCTCCAGCTCGTGGGCGAGGGCGGTAAGATCACGCTCTGGATTCCGAGCGACCTGGCTTACGGTACGCGTGGTGCAGGCCGTGACATCGGCCCCAACGAGGCGCTCCAGTTCGATGTGGAAGTGATCGAAGTAATCCCTTACGAGGAGCCCGCACCGGCCGATTCGACCGCGACGGCTCCTGCACCGGCACCTGCAAAATAAGCGGGATGCATTTCCGGAAGATATTTGGAAGCGGGCTCCGAGCGGAGCCCGCTTCTTTTTTATATAAATAGGTATTCCATCGGTGTGAACCGGATGCCGTCGACGGTGCGTTCGTCGCCGGTCGCGCGGAATCCCAGCCTGCGGTAGGCTCCGACGGCATAGGGCGAGGAGTTTACCGTGATCCGGGGCGTGTCCGGTGCCGTGCGGCAGTGGTCGCGCAGTGTTGAGAACAGGGTCCGGGCGATGCCCTGCCGATGGCAGGCTTTCTCCACGAAAAGCAGGCACAGGTGGCTGCGTCGCGTCAGGGCGATGATCCCGACGAGCCTTCCCCGCCGGAAAGCGCCCCACGATTGCATCGACCCGTTGCGGTGCTGTGCCGCGAGGGCTTCCGGTGCGACAAAGCGGAGGAATGTGCCGATGCCCTCGGGGCTGTATTCCGGGGCTTCGAACTCGGCGAAGACGCGCCCAGCGAGGGCGGATGCTGCCGGCAGTTCCGTTTCGTGCAGGGGGCGTATGGCGGTGTCGGTAGGTTTTTCCATGTTTATGCGTATAAAGCAACGGCGGCCGGAAATCGCTCCGGCCGCCGCTGTGTATGGTGTCTGCCCGTTTTAGAACGGCAGGTCGTCCACTTCTGCCGGGGAAGAGGCGTATGAGGGCTCTTCGGGAATGGGCGGCATGTCGGGCATCGGGGCGGCGGATTCGGCCTGCTTGGGTTGGATGCGCCATGCGCGGATGTCGGTGTACCAGCGGCCGTTGTATTCGCGCGACTCGATGTTGACCGAGACGGTGTAGGCGGCACCCTCTTTCAGCCGGGCGACGTCTTCGGGCTTGTTGAAGAACGTCACGCAGATTTTGCGTGCGAACGAGCCTTCGTTCATCTCGAACACTACGTCCTGGCGCTGCCAGTCGCCGCGTGCGGAGGTGCCTTTCGTCACGGGCATTATTTTGTAAACGGTTCCTTCGAATTCCATGGTATCGATGTAAAATGTGTTGATAGATTTGTTTGTGACAAAGGTAGGAAAAAAATCGGGACATTCGGAGCGGGAGCGGTTGAAAAAGCCGTAAGAATTTTTTGCCGGGCGGGGCGTAACGGCCGAATCTCCCCCGATTCGCAGTCCAAAAACCTCAATTTGATGCCGCAACACCCGCATCCTGCATATTTTCATTGTTTTTTGCACGGCCAACGCCGGACTCCCTATGTTCGGTTGCCTGTCCGGTCGGCCAGTACAGCCGGGTAAGATGATTTTGTGCGATTTCCGGCCTGCCCGAAGGGCGGGTTTTTCATTTTTGCACGCTGCATGCCCGGCTGTCCGGTAGCTTGGGTATTGTGCGCTGCCTGCCTGATATTCGGTTGTTTGCCGGGCTTTGGCGGCAGGTAGGCAGCCTGTGCGGGGATAGTACCTTTGCCGGAAAAGTTCGAAATATGATTTTTTATATTCGAAAAATGACTTTTTGGATTCGTATTTTTTGCAAGAGCGTGTAAAAGTAAAATAAAAACATTATTTTTGGCTTCAAAGGAAATTAAAAACAACCTGAAACGAAACCAAATCTTAATGATTATGAAAAAACTATTACTATTGTTCCCATTGCTGCTAAGCTGCCTGTGGGGCATTGCCGCAGATGAGTTTCGTGTGGCGGAACTGAGGTGTGAATACCGGGACAACCCGTTGGCGATCAATACGCTGACGCCGCAATTCAGTTGGCAGACGCTTTCCGTCGGCCGCGGATTCCTGCAGGCCGGGTATCAGATTCAGGTGGCGTCCGACCCCGCCGACCTGGCCAGGGGCCGGAAGCTGTTGTGGGACGAACAACGTAAATCCGATGTCTCACTGCATGTGCGCTATGCCGGGCGGACGCTGAAGCCGGGGCAGCGCTATTACTGGCGCGTGCGGGTGAGCGATGCTGCGGGGAATTATTCGCCGTGGAGCGAAATCCGCTCGTTCGCGGTCGGCCTGCTCGACGGCAGCGATTGGGACGGAGCCCGGTGGATCGCCTTCGAGGAGCTGCCCGACAGCCTGCGCGTGGTGCCCGGACAGGAGTTCAACAAAATAAAGATCGGCGACAGGAAAACGGCGCTCAACCGGCTGCCGCAGTTCCGCCGTGAAGTGAAGGTTACCAAGCCCGTCGAGCGGGCGACGGTCTATGTCAGCGGCCTGGGACAGTTCGAGTTGTTTCTGAACGGGGCGAAGGTGGGCGACAATTTCCTCGACCCTGCGTGGAGCGACTACGACAGGCAGGTGTGCTACCAGACGTTCGACATCAGCGAAGAATTGCAGCCGGGAGGCAACGTGTTCGGTGTGATGCTCGGCAACGGCCTCTACAATGTGCCGCGCGAACGCTATTTCAAGGCGCTCATCAGCTTCGGTTATCCCAAGATGATCTTCAAGGCCGAGATCGAGTATGCCGACGGGACGCACGAGACTATTGTCAGCGACCGCGCCTGGCGTGTGACCGAAAGCCCCGTGACGTACAGCAGCATCTTCGGCGGCGAGGATTACGATGCGACACGCGAGCGGACAGGATGGATGCTGCCCGGCTACGACGCTTCGGCCTGGGCCGAGCCGCTGGTGACGACCCAGCGCGGGAAGTTGGTTTCCCCCGTCGCCGAACCCGTGCGGGTGATGGAAGAGTTCCCCGTGGTCTCGATCCGCAAGACCCGCCACGGCAAATGGCTCTACGACATGGGCCAGAACTTCTCGGGGACGGTGCAGCTGGAAGTCCGCGGCAAACGCGGGCAGAGCGTGCAGCTCAACACCACCGAGCTGTTCAATTTCGAGTGCGACTCGATTACCGAATGCGGCGGCTACCGCGGTGAATACAGGTTGACCTACACCCTGCGCGGCGACGAGGTGGAGACGTGGCGCCCCCAGTTCACCTATTTCGGACAGCGTTACGTGTTGGTGAGCAATGCCGTCCCGGCCGGAGAGGAGAATCCCGAGGGGCTTCCCGAGATCGTTACCCTCCGCGGCCTGCATACGCGCAACGCCACCCGGATGGCCGGGACGTTCCACTGTTCGAACAACCTGCTCAACAAGACCGAGGAGCTTATCGCGTGGGGTATCAAGGGCAATATGGTGAGCTATTTCACCGACTGCCCCCACCGCGAGAAGCTGCCGTGGATCGAGCAGCTGCACCTGATGTTCGGGTCGCTGCAATCGAAGTTCGACGTGTATACCCTCTACGACAAGATGCTGACCGACATGGAGCTCGCGCAGACTCCCGAGGGGCTTATTCCCGATATCTGCCCCGAATATGTCACTTTCCTCGACGGATTCCGCGATTCGCCCGAGTGGGGCAGTGCGTTCGTGCTGGCGCCGTGGCTGGTCTACGAGTACTACGGTGATTTCCGGTTGGTCGAACGGCATTACGAGGCGATGAAGCGCTATGTGGATTACCTCGGCACGAAGGCCGACGGGCATATCCTTTCCCACGGGCTCGGCGACTGGTGCGACCTGGGGCCCAAATACCCCGGCCGAGCGCAGCTCACCTCCCTGGCCGGAACGGCGACACCGATCTATTATATGGACGCCGAGACGATCCGCAAGGCGGCCGAGAAGATGGGGCGCAAGGAGGATGCCGCGAAATACGGGAAGCTGGCACAGGATATCCGCAAGGCCTACAACGAAAAATACTATCATCCCCAGACCGGGAGTTATGACAAGAACAGCCAGGCCGGCAATGCGCTGGCGCTCTACTCAGGCATTTGCGAGCCGCAGAACCGCGATGCCGTGCTGGCGAACCTGGTGCAGGACATCCGCAGCCGCGGCAATGCGCTGACGGCGGGCGACGTGGGATACAACTACGTGCTGCGGGCGCTGGAGCAGAGCGGGAATTCGCAGGTGATCTTCGACATGAACTCGCGGTACGACGTATACGGCTACGGTTATATGCTCGCCCAGGGCGCTACGGCGCTGCCCGAATCATGGCAGGCACTGCCCCGCAAGTCGCACAACCACCTGATGCTGGGACACCTGCTCGAATGGTTTTATACCTATGTGGGCGGCATCCGCCGCGACGATTCGGTGCAGGCCTATAAGAAATTCATCGTCAGGCCCGAGATCGTGGGAGACCTGCGCAGCGCCGAGGCCTCGTTCCGCTCGCCCTATGGACTGATCCGCAGCGAGTGGACGACCGAACAGGGCGGTTTCGACCTGTTGGTCGAGGTGCCGGCCAACACCACGGCGCGGATTTACGTCCCCGCCCCTGCCGGCAGCCGGGTTTGCGAAAGCGGGCTCGAAGTCGCGCAGTGCAAGGATGTCGAAAGCATCGGTACCGAGGACGGGTTCCGTGTATTCGGCGTGGGGTCGGGTATCTACCGCTTCAGCGTGCGATAGGCGATCCGGTTTGGAAAAGGGGGCCGTACTGCGCAAGTGCGGCCCTCCTTTTGTTTTGCCGCCGCGATGCCGTCGGGGCGTCTCCGCAGATTCTCCGCAAGGTTCCTGCATTATTCCCGCAGGCTTCCCGCAAGATGCCCGTATTCCCCGCAAGCCGTTGTGCCGCCTGTTGCCGTGCCTGCGCTATATCACCGCCGCCTGCGGATTTCGCCGGGACGGGGCGTTTTTCCGGCGGACAATGAAAGAAAAGTGGGATGGTTGTAGTTTTTAATAATATTTACTATCTTTACGCCCAGGTTGTTAGGTGGAAATATCCGGCATGGGAAGCTGGCTGTGGGACGATTCGGTTACGGATCGTAACTTTACGCCGTGGAATTTTGCAAATGCCGAACCTATCCGATAATTTAAATTATAGAATGATGTGTGATCCGATTAAATCGATCGCAACCCGTTTGCGCGGATTGCGCGAGGTGCTCGAACTTTCGGAGCAGGAAGTGGCGGACAGTTGCCGTCTGTCGGTCGACGAGTACAGGGATATGGAGAGCGGCGATGCCGATATTTCGGTCAATGTGCTGCAAACCATAGCCCGCCGCTACGGGATCAGCCTGGATGTGCTGATGTTCGGCGAGGAGCCCAAGATGAACTCCTATTTCATCACCCGTGCCGGCACGGGTGTATCGGTCGAACGGCGTGCGGCCTATAAGTACGAGGCGTTGGCCTCGGGTTTCCGCGACCGCAGGGCTGACCCCTTCATCGTGACGGTGGAGCCTTCGGCCGCCGATGCCCCGATGCACCTGAACTGCCACACGGGGCAGGAGATGAACTACGTGCTGGAAGGGCGCCTGCTGATCTCGGTCAGCGGCAAGGAGCTGGTGCTCGGCGTGGGCGACAGCCTTTATTTCGATTCCGGCCTGCCGCACGGCATGAAGGCGCTCGACGGCAAGCCGGTGCGTTTCCTGGCGATAATAATGTAGGCGTATGGTGGAGAAATTTTTATCCCGGACGGTATTTACCTCCCAGGAGGACTACATAAGGAATTTCCGTATCCGCGTCCCCGCGGATTTCAATTTCGCCTATGACGTGGTGGATGCCTATGCGGCGGAGGAACCCGACAAGAAGGCGCTGCTGTGGACGGATGACCGGGGCGGCGAGATCCAGTTCACCTTTGCCGACATGAAGCGTGAAACCGACCGCACGGCCTCCTATTTCCAGAGCCTCGGCATCGGCCGGGGGGACATGGTGATGCTGATCCTCAAGCGCCGCTATGAATTCTGGTTTTCGATCCTTGCCTTGCACAAACTGGGAGCCGTGGCCATCCCGGCGACCCACCTGCTGACCAGGAAGGATGTCGTTTACAGGTGCAACATGGCGGGTGTCAAGGCGATCGTCGCCGCGGGCGAGCCGGTGATAACCGGCCATATCGCCGCGGCCATGCCGGAAAGCCCTACCACGAAGCTGCTGATAAGCGTCGGCCCCGAGGTTCCCGAAGGGTTCCTCGATTTCCACGAGGGCATCCGCCATGCGGCGCCTTTCGTGCGGCCGCAGCATGTGAACACCAACGACGACATCATGCTGATGTATTTCACCTCCGGCACGACGGGCGAACCGAAGATGGTCGCCCACGATTTCACCTATCCGCTGGGGCATATCAGCACGGGGTGCTTCTGGCACAACCTCCACGAGGGCAGCCTGCACCTCACCATTGCCGACACCGGGTGGGCGAAGGCCGCCTGGGGCAAGTTGTACGGGCAGTGGCTGGCCGGGGCCAACATTTTCGTTTACGACCACGAGAAATTTACGCCTGCCGATATCCTGCACAAGATCGGGCAGTACCGGATCACCTCCCTGTGCGCGCCGCCCACGATCTACCGCTTCCTGATCCGCGAAGACCTTTCGAAATACGACCTTTCGTCGCTTGAGTACTGTACGACCGCGGGTGAGGCGCTCAACGGAGCCGTTTACGACACATTCAAGCGCCTGACCGGCGTCCGCCTGATGGAGGGTTTCGGGCAGACCGAAACGACGCTGACCCTCGCCACCTTTCCGTGGATGGAGCCCAAGCCCGGCAGTATGGGCGTGCCCAACCCCCAGTACGATATCGACCTGCTGACGCCCGACGGCCGTTCGGCCGAGGACGGCGAACAGGGGCAGATCGTGATCCGTACCGACCGGGGGAAGCCGCTGGGGCTTTTCAAGGAGTATTACCTGAACGACGGGATGACGCACGAGGTCTGGCACGACGGCGTGTACTATACGGGCGACGTGGCATGGCGCGACGAGGACGGATATTTCTGGTTTGTGGGGCGTGCCGACGACGTAATCAAGAGTTCGGGCTACCGGATCGGCCCCTTCGAGGTGGAGAGCGCCCTGATGACCCATCCGGCCGTCGTCGAATGTGCCATCACTGGGGTTCCCGACGAGATCCGGGGGCAGGTGGTCAAGGCGACGATCATTCTGGGGGAGAAATACAGGCCGCGGGCCGGGGAGGAATTGATCCGGGAGTTGCAGGATCATGTGAAGCGGATCACCGCGCCTTACAAGTATCCGCGCATCATCGAATTCGTGGACGAACTGCCGAAGACCATCAGCGGTAAGATCCGCCGCAAGGCGATCCGTGCCGACGACGAGAACCGATAGCCCGATGCCGCCCGGGCGGTAGCTATCTCCCTGCTCCGGATACCGCCCTGTGCGGGGCATTTTTGCCGGGGAGGGACGATACGGCGCCGGCGGAGGGTGATGCGGCCGGATGACTAAATGAAGGCGGGAGGTTGCGAAACATCGCAACCTCCCGCCTTCGTCGTGGACCCAGAGGGGCATGATCCCACGACCTTCGGATTATGAGTCCGCTGCTCTAACCGACTGAGCTATGGGTCCCGCACGGCGCATGAGCGCTTTTTGCGTTGCAAAGATAAAAAAACAATTCAGATTGCGCAACCATTCGGGGCGCTGTGTGCGAAAAAAAATGGTGTGCCCTGTGTCCGATTCCGGCCGGGCGGCGGTGTCCGGGCGGTCGATCCCCGTAAAAAAATATGGACGGGATGTTGTTTGTTGGAAATAAATTAGTACCTTTGTCCCGCTTAAGCATCAATTAAAAAACAAAAACAGCGAAATGAAAAAGGGTATTCATCCGGAGAATTATCGTTTAGTGGCGTTCAAGGACATGTCCAACGACCACGTGTTTTTGTGTCGGTCCGCCGTTTCGACAAAAGAAACCATCGAAGTGAACGGC
>NZ_FR893505.1:72080-75781 GCF_000435435.1 Alistipes sp. CAG:29
GTGAAGTAAGACTTCCCTCCCTGCATGAAAAGGCCGTACCGGAAGGTGCGGCCTTTGTTTTTGCCGTCTTCGAGCCCTTCATGCCGGAGTGTCACGTTGCCGATAATGCAGATTTCCCGCGTGTCGTGAAGATTTTTGAACAGGGTATTGTTTTTATATTTATATTTGCCTCCCGAGAAGCAAACAATAACTTAAATCTTAGAAAGTTATGAAGTACGTTACAGCCATGGCGCTGGGCGCGGCGTTCGCCCTCGCATCCTGCGTGAGCAAAGGGACGGTCGTCAGGGTGGAAGACCAGCGGGATTCGCTCGTTTCGGTCGTCAGTGCCAAGGATTCGCTTATAAATGCCGTTTTCGAGGACATCAACGCCATCTCCGAAAACTTGGTGCTGATAAAGACCCGTGAAAACCTGATTTCGGTGGCGGGTGGTAGCGAGGGCGGCCGCCGTCCCGTCGAGGAGATCAACAACGATATCGCGGCGATCGACCGCCTGTTGCAGGAGAACAAGGACAAGATCGCCTCGTTGCAGCGTGCTGCAGTCCAGCTGCGCAAGGCGAACCTGCGTATCGACGGGCTGGAGAAGATGATCGCAGACCTGAATAAACAGCTTGCCGGGAAGAAGGACGAAATCGCCCGCCTGCGGGAGAGCCTGGACAAGATGGGTGTCGAGGTGGAGATCCTGACAGAACAAGTCGCCGAGCAGAATGCCCGGGCGGAAAACCTGAGTAGCGAAAAGGTCGAACTGGAGAACCAGCTCCACACGGTCTACTATATCGTCGGTGCGGAAAAAGAACTCCGCGACGCGCAGATCATCGACAAGCAGGGCTTTATCGGGCGTACGCTGACGGTGAACAACACCAATAACCTGGAGAGTTTTACGAAGGCCGATTCCCGGCTGCTGTCCGAGATCCCCGTCGGCCGGAAAAAGGTGACCGTCGTCACGGCGCAGCCCGAGGATTCCTATCAACTGGTGACGGGGGGCGAGAAGGATAAAATAGTTACGAAATTGCTTATTACTGATCCCGTGCGTTTTTGGGAGTCGTCGAAGATTTTGATTATCAGTTATAAATAATATCATCGCTGCCGGCATTCGTTTGCTGTGCAGTACCTGTGGGGTGCCGCAATTATCGCGGCACCCCGTTTTTTATACGTCCGGCTGTGTTGCGGATCGTTTCCCGTCCGGGTGTGCGGGTGCTTTTCGTGGGATGGACTGTTTTGTGTGGAAAGGCAGTATTTGGCCGTTTGAGGCTACTGTGACATGGGACTGGGATTTCGGGCCGATATGCCTTGCCGGCAAGGTTTACGCACTTTTTTTGCATGTTGGAAATTTTGCGGCCTTCTGTGTAGAAGCGGAAATTTACGGCAGCGAGGTGCTTTTGTATGCAAAAAGGGTGGACGAAAGTGTTTGTTTTTTGTCGGTTATGATTTTTTTGTGTAACTTTGAACAGTTAAACAATCAATCGAATATATGGATCAGACCAAACCGCAGTTTGTGGAGCTGGCATTAAAGGAGAATTGTCCTGCGGATTGTAGTAGTTGTCCTACGTTTCCTGCGCCGTTCCGCCGCATCGGCGATTCGAATTATTGCCGTTTTGCACAGATGACCCTCACACCCGGCGAGGGCGTGACTTTTCCTGCCGACCGTATGGTGCGTATCCTTTTCGTCATGTCGGGGTCGCTTATGATAGAGCATGGCGAGACGATGCGCCTGGTGACTTCGAGGCAGTATGTGTGCCTGGCACGCGGCGAAAGATTCGTTGCGACGGCCCAGGACGAGGCCAATATTGTCGTGCTGTCGCTGATCCACAGGATCGAATTCTGCGAACAGGACATTTTCGACAAGGTGATGCCCTATGATACGGTCATTCCCAATGAGGACGTGCCCAAGCTGGCGATGCATCCGTCGATCGAGCGGTTGCTCGAAGGGCTTTTCATGATCCCGGAGATGAGCGGTTGTTCCCGCTACCACAAGATGAAGGCTACGGAGCTTTTCATGATGATCAAGGTGCTTTATACGCCGACCGAGCATGCCTATTTCTTCCAGTCGATGATTCAGCCGCAGGACAATTTCCGTGTCTTCGTGTGCAACAACTACGACAAGGCACAGGGCGTAGCCGAGCTGGCTGCCCTTGCGGGCATGAGCCTTTCGGTGTTCAAGCGTCGTTTTGCCGAGCATTTCAACGACAGCGTTTACCATTGGATGATGCGCCAGAAGGCACTCAAGATTTTCTCGGACATACGCGACGGCGAAGACAGCACGAAGGCGCTGATGAACAAGTATGGGTTCCGCCACTATACGCAGTTCAGCCGTTTCTGCAAGAATTACCTGCAGGCGACGCCTGCCCAGCTGATCGCTTCGATCAAGGAAGGGTAGTCCCTGTATGTCGCCCCCGGCCTGGACTGGGACGAGGCTGTGCCGGCAGCGCGGGGGTGTTGTCGGGAGTTGGAACCGGGAGGAACCGCCTTCCCGGTTTTTTTTGTTTCAGGGGCGCGGCAGCCGGTATACGTTGAGGTCGGTGAACTCCCCGTCGGCGAGCTGCTCGCCGCGTACTTCGATGCGGTCGAGCCTGAAGCCGAGGCGCAGCGGGATCCGGTTGCTCCGCAGGTTGCCTGCGGCGCATTTGATTTCGACATTCTCCATGCCCATTTGCCCGAAGGCCGTGCGGCAGAGCGCTTCCACGGCTGCGGTCATAAGTCCCCTTCCCTGATATTCGGAGCGGAGCCAGTAGCCGATCTCGATGGTGCGGGTGGTGCTGTCCGCCGATTTGAACCCGATAAGCCCCGCGAAGGCATCCCCGACGCGCAGCGTGAAGACCGGGTTGGCCGGGTCGGCCAGCATGGCGGCGACCACTTCGCGGGTCTGTTCCACGCGGTGCGTCGCGGCCACGAACGGGAGCCAGCGCCCGAGGTGTTCGCGCTGCGTGTCTATGGCCGTAAAGATGTCCGGGGCGTCGTCCGCACGGAGCGGGCGTAACCCGAAGTCATCGGGCAGGGGGATCGCGTTCATGGCGTATTGTGTTTGTCCGGCCAAAGATAACGAATTTCCCGTGATTTATATTATTGTTAATATATAAATAGGTGCGGCGGCTTTTTGCCCGGGCTTGCGGTGCGGTGCGGAGCCGTTCCGGGCGGGAAGGTGGTAACCTTCGGCCGCCGGGGTGATATTTTTCGGATAAGCTGTTGTAAAATATAAAACTTTTCCTATCTTTGCACCCGATTTCATCCCTGAAATAACGGCGGCTGAATGACGTTCTTTGAGAAGAGTAAAAAAGTAGAAAATTTATCGGGATTTATTTGGCTGGTAAATTTTTTATGCCTACTTTTGCAATCCAAAACGGTTGATTTTGCCGATGTAGCTCAGTTGGCCAGAGCAGCTGATTTGTAATCAGCTGGTCGGGGGTTCGAATCCCTCCATCGGCTCGGAAAGCCGACGCGAGGAAGGGGAGAGATCTCCGCACAGCCCGGGCAGCGGCAGGACGAAAGCCTCAGAGGGGATTCGGTGCAATGCGGAATCCGTCCGTTCGGGGCAGACAATTTGGGAAGTTACCAGAGTGGCCAAATGGGGCAGACTGTAAATCTGCTGGCGTACGCCTTCGGTGGTTCGAATCCATCACTTCCCACTAAAAAAGTGCCGGTTGGAGTTGCAAGATTTCCAGTGGTGCCCGCCTGCGGGCATCGCGGATGGAGAGGGCTGACTCTGA